>CAYUCU010000009.1:0-51987 GCA_964443345.1 uncultured Chitinophaga sp. | reverse complement strand
ATTGTATTACCCACTTCATCTGTCACATTGAATGGTTCAGGATCATCCGACCCTGATGGCAGCATCAGTTCTTATCTATGGGCAAAAGTTGGAGGCCCCTCCCAATTTAATATTGTAAACGCCATTAGTGCGGGTACAGTAGTTAATAATCTTACCCCGGGAGTTTATTTATTTGAATTAACAGTAACAGATAATGGCGGAGCAATAGATAAGGACACTATGCAGGTAATAGTGAATAATAACATTACACCTCCCGGTCCTGGCGATTCGCTGAACTGCGGTAAAATATTTACTATCGTTGTGCTGGGTTCTTCCACAGCCTATGGCACGGGTTCTTCACCTGTTGACAGCTCCCTGGTGAATAAATACCTGAGCTATGTCCGAACCAAACATCCCCTTAATACAATTATCAATTTGGCCACACCCGGCTTAACAACCTATGAAACATTATGCCCCAACGGGTTTATACCACCCGCAAACCGGCCATTGCCAGATACAATCCGCAATATCACAAAAGCATTAAGTTATAATCCTGATGCTATTATCATCAACCTTCCCAGTAATGATATTGCAGTAGGTTTTCCGCAGCAGGAAAGCAAGGACAATTATGAACGTACCATGACGCTGGCCGATGCTGCCAATATTCCCGTATGGGTTACTACCACCCAGCCACGCAACAGTCTTACCCAGACAGAACGAACGTACCTGATGGAATTCCGGGACTGGACCTATCAGCGCTTTGGTTCAAAAGCTATTGACTTCTGGACAGATGTGGCGAACAGCGACGGAACCATTGTTCCTTATTACAGTGCAGGTGATAATATTCACGTAAATAATAATGGGCACAACCTGTTTTATTTAAGAACTGTAAGTGAACGGATACTTGATACATTATGCCTTCGGAAAAATAATGTACCAATAGCCCGTGCAGGCGCAGATGTTTCAACCATACTTCCGGCTGATTCTGCGCAGTTGAATGGCAGTACATCGTCCGATGCTGACGGAAGCATTGTTTCTTATTTATGGAGTAAGATCAGCGGTCCTGTTGCTTACAGCATTTCCAACGCATCAGCTATTTCACCCATACTCACAGGGCTTGCCGCAGGGGTTTATAATGTAGAATTGCGGGTAACAGATAATTATGGAGCTATTGGGCGAGATACAGTTAAAGTAACGGTAAATACCCCGGCACCCACACCGCCAGTAGCTGCTGCCGGCAATGATCAAACCATTCATTTACCGGCGAACTCCGTACAATTGAACGGTGGTTCTTCAACCGATCCGGATGGCGTTATAACAGGATATAGCTGGGCGAAGATCTCGGGGCCTGCATCATTTACAATGGCTACTCCTGCTATTGTCAGCCCGGTTGTCACCAATTTGGAAAATGGTGTTTACCAGGTAGAACTTACTGTTACAGATAACCAGGGCCTGGCCGATAAAGATACAGTCATCATCAGGGTTAACCTGCCACCGGTTGCCAATGCAGGCAATGATGCAGCAATAGTGTTACCGGTTAATTCAGTGCAACTAAATGGGAGTGCCTCATCAGATGCAGATGGAAGTATAACGGCCAGGTTGTGGAGTAAGATCAGCGGTCCAGCACAGTACAATTTTTCCAGCAATACTGCCGTAAGCCCATTGCTGAATAACCTTGTGAATGGTATATACCGGCTGGAATTGCGTATCACGGATAATGACGGGGCGATAACAAGAGACACTGTACAGATAACTGTTTACCCGTCATTAAACACACCGCCAGTAGCTAATGCAGGCCCCAATATCATTATTTCATTACCTGTAAACACGACCACACTGAGTGGAGCCGGCTCTTCAGATGCAAATGGTGTTATTACCGGTTACCAATGGGCCCAGGTTTCAGGTCCGGCAATTGCTGCTATTGCTACACCTAATACAGTCTCCACATTAATCAGCAATCTACAGGCAGGTGTATATTCTTTTGAATTAAAGGTGACCGACGATAGCAGTGCAACCGCCAGGGATACTGTGCTGATAACTGTAAATACAGTCCCTCCACCAGTAATTACAAAATATATAAAGGTTAATCTGTATGGAGGTACCAGTCCTTATAATCAGGGAGGCTGGAATAACTGGAATGTAACCGGCACTACAAATATTGGTTCATCAAATTTCAATTACAGTGATGGCACAGCCTCTACCATAAATGCAGTATTAAGTAACTCGGTTGCTGTGGTTGACAATGGCACTTCCTACGGCGGTACCATGTGCCCGCCGGAAGTTTTACGTTTTACCACATATTCTACAGTAACTACAAGAACAGTTACACTCGGGGGCCTGAACAACGCATTACTTTATGATCTGGAACTATACGCCAGTCGCTACTCCAATGAAGGTAATAGTACTGTATTTGTAGTAAATGGCATTAGTCAATCAATATCAACCTATAGTAATAAGACCAACAAGGCGATATTCACTAATCTTTCGCCGGTGGCAGGTCAGTTGGTGATTAATATTAACAGACCCAACTCCTTTACTTACCTGAATGGATTTACACTAACTGAAAAGGCAAGTATGACCTCCAGAATGGAGGAGGGAACATCAACACCGGAGTTAATCACCGGGACTGAAGAAACTTCTGAGGGGCATGCTGCTACGGGAGTGACTACAAGCGGATTTCCAACAGGACAACCCCAATCGACCACAGCAAAGACTGAAGTGAAAAAGCAGTTGAAGATGAATAAGGCAGAAGATTTTACGGTAACGGTGGTGCCCAATGCGTCCAACAGTGATTTTGTTTTGCAAATTGCTAGTAACAATGCTGAAAAGATCCTGGTAAGAATTATAGATGTATCAGGCAGGGAAATGAGTATTACTAAACTAAATGGGCGAATAGCTTACACCAGGCTGGGTGGTAATCTTAAAGGCGGAATCTATTTTGCTGAAGTGATTCAAGGGAATACCCGGCGGGTGGTGAAATTGATTAAGCTGAATTAATTGTTACTTATCTTACCCCACCAGTTGACCTGTTGATGATAAACAGGCCGGAATCACTTACTCCTCTTTCTTCCTCACGATCAAAAACCAGTCATTATCCAGCGGCAGATAACCATAATCGTAGCAGTAATAATAGGTCTTGCCGGTTTTGGTGGTATAAATATGAGTAAGGTACTTGAATTGAAAACCCAGTCGCAGCAGTTTGTCTTTATTAGCCCTGGCAGTTTCCTCCTTTTCCGGCAGAATAGACTCTAATATTTTCCGGTTCTTCAGCATCGCAGCATTGATGGTTCGTACCAGTGCACTTTGACTTCCTTTTGATTTTTGAAGGTTATTGTAATTGTTGCGGCAGTAGTCGTTGCAGAATTTTTTATCTACCCGGCCCCGCAAAACGGTACCGCAGGCCAGGCAAGTTTTCGTTTCGGGTAATGATGCAGCCATTTTTAAAATCTTTAATAGGCTAATATACAACACTCTATCCGTGTTTAAACGTTTATACCCGTTTAGCTTCGGGAAGAAACGGGTAAAAACCGGCTACGGCTTTTGGCGGCGGCCATCTTTGCTGTGTCAATCGGTACCGAAAAAAATCGGGAGACGTCGCCGGTTGATTGAAATAAATTAAAAACCCGTTTCCGCAAAACCGTAATGGACCGGAAGCACAAAACGAAACAACATGTACGCATTAAAAAACAAAGTTCAACTGATCGGCAACCTGGGTAATGCCCCTGAAGTAAAAACCTTAGAAAGTGGTAAAAAAATGGCCCGATTCAGCGTAGCCACGAGTGAAAGCTACCGCAATGCCCGCGGTGAAAAAGTAACTGAAACACAATGGCACAACCTGGTGGCCTGGGGCAAGCTGGCGGAGATAGCTGAAAAATTCCTGACCAAAGGAAAAGAAGTGGCGATTGAAGGTAAGCTGATCAACCGCAGCTATAATGATAAAGAGGGCAACAAAAAATACATTACCGAAATACAGGTGAATGAGTTGCTGATGCTGGGCGTGAAAGCTACAGAGGCATAATTTTTTTTGGCCACAGATTACACGGATTAACACAAATTATGGCCTTCGGCCTTTGTGAAAACCTGGGTTAGTCTGTGGCCTTTATTTTAGTCTGAATTTGAGATTTAATTTGGTAGTTATCGACAGGAGAATTGTGTGTACTCCTTACAAAAACAAAAACAATGAAAAGTTTTATCGCTAAAGAAGAAACATATCAGATCATCGGTATTTGTATGGAAGTTCACCGGGAACTTGGCTTCGGGTTTTCTGAAACAATTTATAAAGATGCCATCGAAATGGAGGCGATTATTAAAACGATACAAGTTGAAAGAGAGAAAGTTTACGATGTGCAGTATAAGGGAAAAAAGCTTCGCCATAAATTCTACGCTGATTTTGTCATGTTTGATAACATTATTGTAGAAATCAAGGCGTGTCACAAAGGAATATCTGATGAACATATATCTCAAACGCTTAACTATCTGAAAGCTTCGGGTTGTTCGGTTGGACTAATCGTTAATTTTGGAAAAAAGAGCCTCGACTATAAACGGTTAGTATTCTAATCTGTGTTAATCCGTGTAATCTGTGGCTAAATTAATTCGTGGCTAAAAAAATAATCCGTGGCAACATTCACTCCAGATACGAACAATGAGCTATTCCAGCTGGCCATTCAGCTGGTCAATCAAAGCAACCGAAATATATTTCTTACCGGCAAAGCAGGCACGGGGAAAACCACTTTTTTAAAATACATCCGGGAGAACTGTCCCAAACAAATGGCAGTGGTGGCACCAACCGGTGTGGCCGCCATCAACGCAGGTGGTGTAACCATTCATTCTTTCTTCCAATTACCACTGGCTCCGTTTATCCCCGAAGCAAAAGGCACCGGTTTCCAGGCGCCCGGACAGGAGATATCTAACAAACATAGCCTTATCAGCCGGCTGCGTTTTAACTCAGACAAGAAGAAGGTATTACAGCAGTTAGAAATACTGGTAATTGATGAGATCAGTATGGTCCGCTGCGACACACTGGATGCGATAGATACCGTACTAAGGCATATCCGTCAGCGACCCGAAGAACGATTTGGCGGCGTGCAGTTATTGTTTATAGGAGATATGCTGCAGCTGCCCCCCGTGATCAAGGAACAGGAATGGAATCTGCTGTCGGATTACTACCGGGGACAATACTTTTTCGACAGCAAGGTATTGCAGGAAGAACCACCAGTATATATTGAATTCAATAAAATTTACCGGCAAAGTGAAGAACAATTCATTCGCCTGCTCAACCAGGTGCGAAATAATGCGCTGGAAGAGGATGGCATTCAACTATTGGAAGGCCGGTTTAAACCCACTTTCCGCAGGACCAAACAGGATGGTTATATAATTCTGACCACTCATAATAATAAAGCCAGCGAAATAAATGCAAGGGAACTCGGCAATCTCGACAACAAACTCTTTTCTTATAAAGCAGATATACAGGAGGAGTTTTCAGACAGGGCTTACCCGGCAGACGAAGTGCTGCACCTGAAAGTGGGGGCACAGGTAATGTTTATACGGAATGACGCCGCCGAAAAGGGGAAACGATTTTTCAATGGAAAAATAGGAACCGTTTCTAAACTGGAAGCAGATAAGATCTTTGTACAGTGCGATGGCGAATCTGCAGAGATCGAAGTGCAGAAAGAGAAATGGGAAAATATCCGCTACACGATGAATAAAGCCACCCGGCAACTGGATTCTGATGTGCTCGGCTCCTTTACACAATACCCACTGCGGCTGGCCTGGGCCATTACGATACATAAAAGCCAGGGGCTCACCTTTGAAAAAGCGATCATTGATGCCGGCGAAGCATTTGCACCCGGGCAAGTGTATGTAGCATTAAGCCGCTGCACCAGCCTGGAGGGGATGGTATTGCAAAGCCGGGTGCGGCCATCCAGCCTTTTCAGTGATACCCGGATCGTAGAGTTCTCACAAAGAAGCGCCTCAGGCAGCCAGTTGCAACAGGAATTTGCTATTGCCAGGAAACAGTATCAGCTTACCGTATTACAATCGCTGTTTGATTTTGCCAGGGCTATCGCAGGCGGTAATGAGCTGTTGGAATATGTGTTGGAAAACAGCTCCTCTTTCAACCCGGAATCAGTTTCATGGGCGAAGGAGTTGATTGGCAAACTGGATAAACTGCAGGACACAGGAAAGAAATTCCAGGCGCAATTGCAATATTTGAATCAGCAGGAAGATTCTCTGCAAAGCAACCGGGCCCTGCAAGACAGGGTAAAGGCCGGTGCAGCATACTATATTAGTGAAATAGGCTCCCTGACCCATTTTATACAACAATCTCCCGCTGTGACGGATAGCCGGCAGCACTCCAAAGAATTTAATGACAACATCAAAGAAGTCTTTGCACAATTGGCAGAGAAAAAATTTTTGCTCGAAGGGATCAATGAGCAATTTGATATTGAACTTTTTCAGCAGCGGAAGAAGAAATTTATTTTACCCGCCATTGCAATTAATGCCTATGCAGGTGCTTCGCAAAAAAAGACCGAAAGCCCAAACCCGGTGTTACATCAGCAGTTAAGAAAAGTAAGGGAAAGTATTTGCGCCCGAAAAGACCTGCCTATTTATATTGTAGCAGGAACAAATACTATTGATGAAATGGCCCGCTATCTGCCACAAACGCTGGTTGAACTAAGAAAGATCACCGGCTTTGGCGATGCCAAGGTGGAAAAATACGGGCAGCAGTTCCTTGATGTGATCGTGGCCTATTGCCAGGAAAGAGACCTGGGCTCCTTAATTCATGAAAAATCACCAAAGAAAGAAAAGAAGACAACGATCGCCGGGGCAAAAAAGAAAGGCGAAACCCATGCAGAAACATTTAAACTATACAGCGAAGGACAAACCATCGCAGAAATAGCGACAGCAAGAAACCTGGCGGTAAGCACCATTGAAACACACCTGGCGAAATTCATATGGAGCGGAGAAATTAAAATGGAAGAGCTGGTGAGCCGGGAAAAAATAGTGCTGATAGAATCGGCTTTTAAAGAGTTTGATGGCAAATCAATCACTCCAATAAAACAAAAATTGGGTGATGATATAAGTTTTGGCGAGATCAGGCTGGTGATGGCAGGCCTGGGGATCATCCAGGAGCGATCAGCGGATTAAGGTGACCGTTCCCTTTCTTATCTCTTTTGGCTTTCCGGGCAAACTGAATTCCGCCATCCAGACAAAGACATTTCCATCGGTTCGAAACCCTTTCACTGTTCCATCCCATCGTTCAAACGGGTTGGTGGAATAAAAAACCCGTTCGCCCCACCGGTTATAAACGCTCAGTTTGTAATTACTTAATGATGCAATACTTCCCAACGGCCCGAAAGATTTATTCCGCTCGTCGTTATTGGGTGTAAACCCGGAAGGGAAGAAAACCCCGATACAAGACAGGTCGGTTTCCACTTTTCCATTAACCACCAACGGGCAAACATCGGTGCCGGTAATCGTTACGGAATACATTCCTGCAGCAAGGTTGGTGGCAATGCCAGTCGTTTGCACCGGGGAAGTGTTCCAGGCAACATTCACGGGGTTGGTGGTACCAGTTACACTCAGAATTAATGAACCGCCATCATTTGTAAGGCAATCAGCAGCTGACAGCATATCGGTTACTCCGGTAATAATAATAACCTTGCGGGTGGTGGTGGAAGGTGCATTGCCCGGTCCGCTTACTGTTAGTGTTACTGTATATTCTCCCGGTCCGGAAAAGGTATGTGATGGATTAGCTGTTATGCCGGTATTGTTAATACCAGAAGCGGGATCACCAAAATCCCACGCAAAACCGGTAGGGCAAAGCGCAGAGGTATTGGTAAAAGAAACCGTGTTGCTGTTTACACAAGTAAAAGTAAAAGCAGCAGCATTAGGTGGCGCCTCTCCTATCAGGATATCATCCACGGCAAACCCATCATAGTTATTACAAATGGTGCCGGCACCAAAAATGAATCGAAATAAAACCCCTGTCTTTCCGGCCAGGTAGGGCATGGTGTGCTTAGCGGTTACCCATCCATTACTCCCATTGCCTCCCTGGCAACTTCCTAAAGAAGGTTGCTTGTTGCCCGACCAGCCATCTCTTACAGAAGTAAGCGGTGACAGGTAGGTAACCGGAGAAAAGTTGAACCAATTGTCATGCAGGCAATTTTTAACATCATTTACGGTTCCAACATTTATCCAGGAGGCGCCATTGTCAATGGAGTATTGAAGACTGCCCCCGTCAAACTGTTGTTCCATTTCCCAAAACACCTTGAATTCAATATATGGATAGGATAAGCTGGTGAAGTCGAAACAAGGACTTTGTAACCAGGAGGCTTCCGCATTGGTATATGAGCTTCCTGATAAGCCACCAACGATCCAGCAATTGTTACCACTGCCGGCACCTGTTATTACAGCCTTTGATGGCGGGCCCCAGGCCCAATCGTTTCCGACACCACCGGAAACCCAACCCCCATCGGTTGCTTCAAAACCCTCTGTATAAGGAAAGCTGCTGATACCGGAAACGCATTGCGCCGTTGCTTCAGCCAGGCGGAAGAATAAAAAAACGATTACATAAATAAACCTCAGTTGCATGGTTTCCATTGAGGGGAAGGGCCTATAGTTAGTAATAAAACAAACCACAAATGTACGCCGAACAGTTGTTCTTGCTGCTATAAAGTACCCTGAACCCTGTTGCAATGATCAACAGCACCGGGTGCTATCAATCATTCATAGTTCACATTAGTTATTAATTATTCACATTTCAGTATTATGAATTTGTTACTTTAAACAATATATCTATCTTTCTATTCGAATACTTACTAACACATTTATGGACACACTTACTACCCCCGCTTATCGAACCATAAGCAACCATGTAATTGCAGAGGTTCGCCAAAAAACTTCCAATGAACAGAATGCATTATTTGCACTTCGTTCATATCAGCCAGGTGAAATAATTGCCAACTTTTCTGCAGGTACCATTTCGGCAGAACCTACTTACCTCACGGTACAGGTAGGCATTGGTAAACACATCACCCTGCAACCGGAGTTTCTTCAGTACATCAACCACAGTTGCGATCCCAATGTATTCTTTGATACCACTACTATGCAGCTGGTGGCATTAAAGGAGCTGGCTGTAGAAGAAGAAATGACATTCTTCTATCCTTCTACAGAGTGGAAGATGACACAGTCGTTCAATTGCTATTGCGGCAGCAATAACTGCCTGGGAGAGATCAGGGGCGCTGCCTATCTTTCCAAAGAAGCTGTTGGACATTACCGCTTTACCGATTTTATTCAACAACAACTGGCCAAGAGGGCAGCAAAAAAAGTAGCCTGACAGCTGATGAAGACTACAGACGCCACCCGCTTATTAAAACCGTATACCATTTGGGTACTGGCCCCGCACCTGGAGTCAGAAGACCCCAATCTTAAATACTATTATGATTTCAGCCAAAGTATTGCTGAATACACAAAAGTATTTGAAGAGCTGAAGGCAGAATGGAAATGGCAGCCCGTTACTGTTGATAACTACAAAGAGATCATCAAATCCATAGCGCAAAGTAAAAATGGCAAAACACCCCTGGTATTGAACCTATGCGATGGAGATGAAGTAAATGGCACTCCCGGTGTTTCTGTTATTCATGAATTAGAAAAGCACGGGCTGATCTATACCGGCTCCGACGCCCATTTTTATACTATCACCACTTCTAAGATCCCGATGAAAAAGGCTTTTGACAAAGCCTGCGTTTCCTCCGCCAACTGGCGGGTGATCACTGATAAAAAAGGTTCTGTAAAGGGAATATGCAAACGAGTGGGTACACCGATCATTATTAAACCAGCAGTTTCGGGTGGCAGCATGGGTGTTTCTGTAAAGAACGTAGTGCGATCCGAAGAAGAACTGGCAGAACGGGTAGAAGAAATTAAAAAAGGCTATCGTGGCTGGAACCTGCTGGCAGATGGATTGTTTGTGGAGCAATTTATTACCGGCCCCGAATTCACCACTTTTATTACCGGTTCAGCAGATGATCCGGAGAACTGTATTGTATATGAACCCGTGGAAAGGGTTTTTCATAAATCGTTGCCCGATTCGGAAAAATTCTTATCATTTGACAGGCTGTGGGAGATCTATGAAGATGAAGCCCCGATGCCTTCGGATGAGAATTTTTATGAATATAAAACGGTTGAACCATCACTGGCGCCGGAATTGAAACAACTGAGTCTGGATGCATACAAGTCATGTGGCGGCAAAGGCTATACCCGGATCGATATTCGGCAAGATGCGGCCACGGGCAAACTATATATGCTGGAAGCCAATGCCCAGTGCGGATTGAGCGAGGATGAAAATTATACTTCTATCGGAGCTATCCTGAAAGCTTCCAATGTAACGTTTACCGAAGTTATTTCTGAAATACTTAAGGATGCATTGAGAAGAAGTGTGGTGAGAACGGTATCTGTTAAGAAACCTGCGGGCAAAAAGAGAGCCGCCAAAAAGACGGTTACGGTTAAATAGCAATTTATCACACAGATTTCTGTATGATGATGTTTATATACATCTGATTATTACCTTAGCATTTAATGAAAGTTTGTGTACTGCAACCGGACTATTCCACTACCGGGGTAGATTATAAAAATTATGATCCGCCAAGGGATCTGTCTGTATTGCTTCCAAAAGCCGAAGTACACAATGTTTTTCTGAATAAGCTTACTACCTACAAGCAACTAAAGGAACTCGGCAAACAAGGTTATGACATTTTTGTAAACCTCTGTGAAGGCTACCTGGAATGGGAGGTGCCAAGTATAGATGTTATTTATACGCTGGAAATACTGGACCTGCCTTTTACCGGCCCCACTACCAAACTGTATGATCCGCCAAAAGAACTGATGAAGTACCTGGCGTATTGCGAAGGCGTAAAAACACCGGGCTATGTAATCATCAACGAATTGAAAGATGTGGATGATGCCGTAAAGCACCTGGCCTTTCCTTTATTTGTAAAACCGGCGAAAGCTGGCGACAGCCTTGGCGTGGATGAGCACTCCTTAGTACATAATAAAATTGAGCTGCAACAAAAATGCATCAGCATATTAGATGAATACGGCCCGCTGCTGGTGGAAGAATATATAGCCGGAAGGGAATTTACAGTATTGGTGGCGGCTGATGTGAACATACATAGTTGCACGGTGTTCCGGCCGGTAGAGTATTTGTTTCCGGAAGGACGGGAATTTAAGACCTATGCATTAAAGACATCTGAACTGCATCCGGATTGTAATGTGCCCTGCACAGATGAAATGCTGGATAAGCAATTACGTGCAGCCACGGAGAAGATATTCAAAGGGTTTAATGGTGTTGGCTATGCCCGCCTGGATTTCAGGGTGAATGATAAGAACGAGATCTATTTCCTGGAGATAAACTTTACCTGCTCTGTTTTTTATAAAGACGGCTATGAAGGGTCTGCTGATTTTATATTGAAATATGATGGGATAGGACAAGCCGGGTTTTTAAACCACATTATTGGCGAAGGCATTGCCCGGCATCACCGGAAGAAAAAACCCTTTGTCATGAAAGGCAACTCCATTGCCGGGTATGGAATATATGCCAGCCGGGAGATCAAAAAGGGAGAGGTCATTTTTAAAGGTGAAGGAAGGGCCCAGCGCATCATCACCAAGCGGTTCGTAGAAAAGAACTGGAATGAAGACGAAAAACTGCATTTCCGCCGCTATGCTTACCCGGTAAGCGAGGAGCTTTTTATATTATGGGATGATGACCCGTCTGAATGGGCACCACAAAATCACAGCTGCGATCCCAATACCGCTTTTGACGGGTTGAATGTATTAGCACTGAAATACATTCACAGAGGGGAAGAACTCACCCTTGACTATACTGACTTTCTCGATGAGAACATGGAGCCATTCCATTGTCAATGCGGATCAGCTAACTGCCGCGGGTTAATTTCAGGTCCTGAAACCAACTCATTAACTGAAAGAGAGGCAACATTAAGACAAGAAGCCTGAGCTGCCGGCACTAATTTATTTCTTTCAACACCCTCCTTCCTCCATCGTCCGATGCTTTTTTTGCGGCCTCTTCTATTTTACCCTCATACTTACCGCTTACGTTTTGCTGCGTTACGGTTGAACCATCAGCACTTTTTGTAAGGATCATTACTGCTTCAATATTGAAGGATGAAGCGGCGTTTGGATCAGCATTTTTTATAGCTTTCAGCAAACCACCCACCTTGCTTGCTGGTTTCACTTTTACAAAATCAGTGTTCAGCAGGTAATCGCAATTATATTTTTTTGCATCTTCTTCCGTGGTAATCGCAACCGCTTCCACCTTTCCATCTGTAAAGACGGTGACCAGGTGTTGCTGAAGTTCTGTGGCAGGTAATTGGGCATCTCCTTTTGGCGGGTAAATGCCTACACGGATCATCCCGGAATTTTTTTGTTCTGTCACAGGTGGCACTACAATTCCAAGGTTGCCGTTTTTGGCCTGGTTCATCATTTCAGCCATATCAAATTTATCCTGCAGCTCTTCTTCGGTGGCGGCTTCTTTATAACCCGGAGGAATTTCAAACAGCATGGAATCAAGCTTTGCTGCTGAAAATTCGAGTGTTTCAAGGTTTGTTTGAAATTCACTCATTTGCGCACCCTTGCCTCCCATTATTATAGTAGTGGTTTCAATTAATGGAAAACCTAGTTTTCCTTTTCCGCTACGGCGGGTTACGAATTTGTCTTTGCAATCGGGTTGCTGCGGTTTTTCACTGGGCTGCATGGGTGTAGAAGGGCGATAGCGGACGGGACAGTTAAACTGGGGCAGATCAATATACCATCCATCTGTTTTAATGATGATGCTGTCTTTCATGCTGCAGGCATCCGGTGAGGGTTTCATTTTTTGTGAGGTCCACACATGTCTTGCTGTAAAGCCATACATTTTTTTGCGTTCGCCGGTGTCGGTAATGTTATACCACATGGTGATCACACCGCCTTTTTGCGGAGTGGTTTTAGTCACGGCAACAGGCTTTGTTTTAACAGCGGGTTTTACGTCTTCGTCAATCACCTCATCTGTTTCTTTTGCAAAGGGCAATATGAAGTACAATTTCTTTTTATCATTTAGCTTGATGGTACGCTGCAGGTCGCACTGTTCAATAGTAACTGGAGGGGCCGGCATGCCCATTATACTACCCGCCTCTGTTCTTTTGCGCATGCCTTTTACATAAATAGTGGATTCTGTTTTCATTCCCATCATGCTGGTTGCCTGGTGAAGTTTGTATTGTTGAGCCTCAACCCGGCTGCCAACAGAAAGAACTATAATTACTGTGGCAGTAAAGAATAGCAGTATCTTTTTCATGCTTAATGGTTTGAAATAAAGTTAGGAATTTATTTAAGCCGGGGAAATGACTTTTGTGGGATAACAAAGGCTTTTCCAACCTTTTGCCGGTTAGAAATAATATAGATCACCTCCCCATGAAAACCATCAGTATCTGCACATCGCTGGGGTTGATGCCGGAAATGCGGCTGGCCTGCCCCAGTGTCCGGGGTCTGACACGGGTTAATTTTTCTCTTGCTTCGTTGCCTAAGGAAGCGATCTTTTTATAATCAAAGGATTCCGGGATCTCCAGTTCTTCCAGTTGCGACATTCGCTGTACCAGTTCTTTTTCCTTTGTTATGTAAGTATCATATTTCACCTGGATAGAAGCCTGCTCAATCGAATCTTTCGAAAAGCCACTTAAAGCTTCTTTTAGTCTTGGAAGAGCTTCTGCGAATTCATCTAATTCCACATCCGGGCGGAGTAATATTTTTTGTGCCTTTTGCTTTTCAATAATAGGAGAAGAGTTAACAGAGGCAAAGTAAGAATTGATCTCTTCGGGCTCTACGGAAAAATCTTTCAGGATAGTTTTTATTTCTTCAACACTATTTCTTTTGTCAATCACTTTGTCCATTCGCTCTTGTGATGCCAACCCCAACCGATAGCTCAGTTCGGTCAAACGCAGATCAGCATTGTCTTGTCTCAGTAATGTTCTGAATTCCGCCCGGGAGGTAAACATCCTGTATGGCTCTTGTGTTCCTTTGCTGATAAGGTCGTCTATTAATACACCGATATAGGCATCACTTCTTTTTAATACAACAGGATCGAGATTTCGTGTTTTCTGATGCGCATTGATACCAGCCATCAACCCCTGGCAGGCGGCTTCCTCATATCCGGTGGTACCGTTGATCTGTCCGGCAAAAAAGAGATTTTGTATTAATTTAGTTTCTAATGTGTATTTGAGCTGTGTGGGCGGAAAGAAATCATATTCAATGGCATAGCCGGGACGGAACATTTTCACATTTTCAAACCCCACTATTTTACGAAGAGCTTCGTATTGCACTTCCTCTGGTAAGGAGGTGGAGAATCCGTTCACATAGATCTCTACCGTATTCCATCCTTCGGGTTCGATGAAAAGCTGGTGCCTGTCTCTTTCCGCAAAGCGGTTGATCTTATCTTCTATGCTTGGGCAATACCTCGGCCCCACCCCGTCTATTCGTCCTGCAAACATGGGGCTTCTGTTAAAGCCGGTCTTTAATACATCATGCACGGCCTGGCTGGTGTAGGTGATCCAGCAACTTCTTTGTTGTTTGGGCTTTTCAGTTTCCAGGTAGGAGAAGCCTACGACCTCGTCATCGCCGGGCTGTTCTTCCATTTTACTGTAGTCAAGACTGCGGCCATCAATCCTGGGAGGCGTTCCTGTTTTTAGCCGGTCACTTTCAAAGCCCAGGGAAACCAACTGCTCCGTAATTCCGGTGGCAGCTTTCTCCGCCATTCTTCCTCCGCCAAAATTCTTTTCTCCTATATGTACTATTCCGTTGAGGAAAGTCCCGTTGGTCAGCACCACGGATTTTGCCTTTATCTCATGTCCCAGACCGGTTATCACTCCGCTGCACTGGCCGTCTTTTATCTGTAGTCCGTTTACCATGTCCTGGTAAAAATCGAGATTCGGTGTTTGTTCCAGCATTTCCCTCCACTTAATAGAGAAAAGCATCCGGTCGTTTTGTGCCCGGGGGCTCCACATGGCCGGTCCCTTACTCCTGTTAAGCATCCGGAACTGGATGGTGGAAAGGTCTGTAACGATTCCCGAGTAGCCGCCCATAGCATCTATTTCCCGTACTATCTGGCCTTTGGCTATTCCGCCCATAGCGGGATTGCAGCTCATTTGGGCAATGGTCTGCATGTTCATGGTTACCAGCAAGGTTTTGGAACCAAGATTTGCCGCTGCTGCTGCTGCCTCACATCCGGCATGACCGGCGCCAACTACTATTACATCGTACTCTGGAAACATAAGTGGGCAAAGGTACAATTAATCATACCGCCTGAAAGAGGGAAATAGGCTTAAATATGGCAAAACCAACGTTCCACGGGAAATATGGCGCTGTCCAAAGGCGAAGTTTTTTCATGTGGAACGTTTTAATCTCATTTTTAGGGGTTGGGGAAAGGGTAAGTCTGCTAGACGCCGTATTTATTAAGGTAAAACGACTCTTTTCCCCTCATTTTCTTAATGTCCGCCGGTTTTTTGTCTTTATACCCGCATAAATGAAGTGTTCCGTGAAAAATAACCCGATGTAGTTCAGACTTAAAGGAACAACCGTGGTCTTTGGCATTTTCCTTCACCCGGTCAATACTAATGTAGATTTCCGCGGTTGTGGCTTTGCCTTCAGAAAGATCAAAAGTGATAATATCGGTGAGATAGTCGTGATTGAGAAATTGCCGGTTGATCTCCAGCAGCCTTTTGTCTGAACAGAAAATATAATTAATGGAGGAAAGCTGTTTTTTCTCTTTTAAAAAAAGGGTTTCGACAAACGTCTTTAGATAGGTGCGGTTTTCCAGGCTAAATCCCTTTTTTTCAAAGAAAAACCTGACTTTCGATTTTGAAGAAGAAACGGCCATATTTTCAAAATTCGTAAAGAAAAACCATCCAACAAGGGTAGTTTTGTATAATTAATTATAGTATAAATGATTGCAAGGCTTTCGGATCTAAAACCAGGGCAGGAAGGGATAATAAAAGAATTCCAGGACAATGATATTTTTCTCAAGTTAATGGAAATGGGCTGTGTTCCCGGGGAAAGGATCCTGCTGGAGCAAGTAGCCCCGCTTGGCGACCCTATTTCTGTAAGTGTTGCCGGCTACCACCTTAGCCTCCGGTTAAATGAGGCAGCGCATATCTTGGTTGAATTAAAATATTGATTATCAATTGTTTATATGAAAATTGGTCTTTATTTTGGCTCTTTTAACCCGGTTCATGTAGCTCACCTGATCATTGCGAATCATATTTTGAATGAGACAGATATAGAAAAAGTTTGGTTTGTGGTCTCTCCTCAAAACCCGTTCAAGGCCGAGTCCAATTTACTCAATGAGTATCACCGCCTTCATCTCGTAAAACTGGCCACCTCAGATGATAATCGTATAAAAGCATCTGACATAGAATTTAATCTGCCAAAGCCTTCTTACACCACCGCTACACTTGCTTACTTAAAAGAAAAAAATCCGGAACATGAATTTTGCATCATCATGGGCAGCGATAGTTTTCAAAATCTTCATAAATGGAAGAACTATGAAGTGATCGTAAAAGAATACGATGTGTATGTTTATCTGCGTCCCGGATTTGAAGTAACGAATGATGTAAATGCAAAACTGCATGTAGTGAATGCTCCATTGCTCCAGCTGTCTGCCACACAAATCCGCCAATATGCAAAAGAAGGAAAATCAATCCGGTACTTAGTTCCGGAAAATGTGAGAGAAGAAATAGAGAAAGGCGGGTATTATAAAAAGTAGACTAATGTTCTGCCGATCAGAATATAAATCCAAGCAGCAAACAACCTACAACAATAAAAGGCGGAGCGATCTTAGTAAAATTCAATAACAGAAAGGTCCCCAGTATCACACCGATATTAATAAAACTAACAGTTCGGAGGCCTGTTATAGAAATATCTTTCATGATATAAAAAGTAGAAGCCACCATAATTCCAACCACCGCTGCATTGATTCCTTCCAGCGACCGGTACACTGCCGCATATTTTTTCAGATTGGTCCATATTGGAAAAAAGAACAGCACCAATAAAGCGCTGGGAAGAAAAATGGCGATCATCCCTACCAGGCAACCTATTACCTGCATTTCAGTTCCCATGTCTTTTAATGCCATCCCTCCGGTGAAAGAGGCAATAGAAAAAACAGGACCCGGCATAGCCCTTACGATTCCCATACCGGTCAACAATTTTTCTTCATCAATCTGAACCACATCCACATCTTCTCCCGGCTTCTTTATTCTCAGTGCCACCGGCCGTACGCCCCATTGTTCATACATCATCGGAATCAATACCTGCCCGCCACCAAATACAAGGCTGCCCATCCGGTAGGTGTTTTCAAAAAGATTGATTGGCTTCCGGTTGGGCCACTCATCAATTCTTGCCCGTTCACTTATAAAACCAGCAGCAATAAAAATGATACCGAACAACCAGAAGTTCCACCACTTGATCTTGCTTGGTTTTTGTTCTGTTTGAGGAATACGTTTCCGGCTGATATTGGTGGCAATACCTCCTGCAATGATCAGAGCCGGAATGACCCAGGGCTGACCAAACAAAAAATAGGTAGCGGCAGCACCAACGATCATAATGATCCAGGTGATGGTATTTTTAATAGCCAGCGGAAAAGCGATAAAAGCCGCATAGGCAAGAAACCCTGCTGCCATTGGCGCAATGAACTTAAAAATATCGGTACCCAACTCTCTTTTATCAATATAGGGCAATAAAAAAGATAAGGCCCCCATCAATATGCAGGCGGGGAGTATCCAGATAAGCAAAGTAAGAACCGCCAATGGAACACCACCTCTTTTATAACCGATCAGCGTAAGCGTTTGAGTAGATGATGCCCCGGGAAGCAATTGGCAAAAGGCATTATATTCCATCAGCTCCTGTTCGGTTACATAGGGCCTGCGATGCACAAATGTCTTCATCATCATGCCGAGATGCGCCTGCGGTCCGCCAAAAGCAGTGATACTGTGTAAAAAAACAGCCTTTAAAAATGGAACGTGGCGAAGCAGCATGGGTTTAAATATAAATAAAATCAGGTAAGCAGGAAATGACGGGCCATAAAAAGAGCATTTACTGTAAATTCATTGAAAATATCAGACATGAAAAGCAGGCTACTGGTTACTATACTGACGATATGCTCCTTTCAGCTTTCAGCACAAACAGACATATTAAAATTAAAAGAAAAAGCGGCAGCAGCAGCGGATAAGATCGAATCGAAATGTATTGCCTGGAGAAGGGACATTCACGAATACCCCGAATTGGGCAACCGGGAAACAAGAACCGCAAAGATCATTGCAGCGCATTTAAGAAAACTGGGTATTGAAGTAAAGGAAGGGGTGGCCAAAACAGGTGTCGTTGGTATTTTGAGGGGAGGCAAACCGGGACCTTGTATTGCCCTGAGAGCAGATATTGATGCATTGCCATTAGTAGAAAGAGTGAGCCTTCCATTTGCTTCCAAACAAAAAGCTACTTACAATGGCCAGGATGTGGGGGTGATGCATGCCTGCGGACATGACACACATGTGGCCATGCTGATGAGTGTGGCGGAAATACTCGCCGGAATGAAAAGCGAACTGAAAGGCACGGTGAAATTTATCTTTCAGCCCGCAGAAGAAGGCCCGCCGGAAGGGGAAGAAGGCGGGGCGCCATTAATGATAAAGGAAGGAGTGATGGACAACCCGAAAGTGGATGTCATATTCGGCCTGCATATAGAATCAGATATTGAAGTGGGTAAGATCCAGTATAAACCGGGCGCATTTATGGCGTCATCAGACTGGTTTCATATTGTGGTGAAAGGAAAGGGAAGTCATGGTTCACAGCCCTGGAAAGGAATTGACCCGGTACAGATCTCCGCACAAATAATTGAAGGGCTGCAAACTATAGTCAGTCGCCAGTCTGAATTGACCAAAGCCCCCGTGGTGATCACTGTTGGAAAGATCCATGCCGGTGTACGAAACAATATCATTCCCGAAGAATGTGTGATGGATGGAACGATACGGACATTGGATAACAATATGCAACAGGAAGTGCATGAAAAAATAAAATTGACTGCCACCAAAATTGCGGAAGCCTCCGGGGCGACGGCAGAAGTAACTATTGATACAAAAACATTGGTAACCTATAATACCCCGGAGCTGGTAAAGAAAATGATCCCCTCGTTGCAATCAGCTGCTGGTACGGAAAATGTAACGGAGAGAGAATGGGTGACCGGCGCCGAAGATTTCTCATACTACGGAACAAAAGCCCCCGCATTCTTTTTTTATCTCGGCGGAATGCCAAAAGGCAAAGACCCGAAGACAGCGCCACCTCACCATACGCCTGATTTTTATGTGGATGACAGCGGTATGAAAACAGGGATCAAAGCATTTTGTGATCTGGTGATTGATTATATGAATATGAAATGAATTTTAGCCACAGATTACACGGATTAGCACAGATTAGCTGCTACGCAGCATTTGAGTTGCCACGAACCCGCCTACCGGCCGGCAGGCGGGTTCGTGGCTAAAATGTATTCATCTGTGTTAATCCGTGTAATCTGTGGCCGCCCAAACTACGCAACATGAAAAAGATAATTTTTGCCTTCTTATTTTGCCTCCCTCTTTTTGCGCAAGCACAAAAGACCGACAAAAAACTACAGTCAAAACTACAGGAAGCCATCAGCGGCTTTAATGGCGATATTGGTATTTATGTAAAAAACCTGCGGACCGGCAAGATCGTTTCTATAAATGCAGATACCATTTTTCCAACAGCCAGTATTGTAAAAGTGCCAATACTGGTGGGCATAATGGATAAGATAAATAAAGGAGAGCTCAAATACGACTCATCGTTCACTTATAAAGACTCCCTGCTGTATGCAGGGTCCGATATTTTAGGTTCATTTAAAGCAGATGAGAAGATCGTATTAAAAAAAATGATCTTGCTGATGCTTTCCACCAGCGACAATACCGCAAGCCTGTGGTTGCAAAGCATTGCCGGTACCGGTACCCGTATCAATGAAATAATGGCAGAACTGGGATTGAAAAACACCAGGGTCAACTCAAGAACACCCGGAAGAGAACATAACAGAACACAATATGGCTGGGGCCAAACCACTCCTGCAGAAATGGGGACGTTGTTTGAAAAGATCTATCGCAACGAAGTATTCTCTGCCACCGCCTGCGAAAGAATGATGCGCTGCCTGGGCAGAAACTATTGGGATGAGCAAGAAGCCATATCGATGATCCCACCCACTATTGAGGTCTTTAGTAAGAACGGATGTGTGAATGCCTCCCGCAGCGAAGCCATGATCGTAAATGCGCCGCACAATCCTTATGTCTTTTGCATTTTTACTAAAAATAATAAAGACGCAAGCTGGAACTATGAGAATGAGGCCTGGGCCATGGCGAGGAAAGTATCAAAGATGTTGTGGGAGTATTTTGAGCCGAAATAGAAAGCACTTACTTAAACAGCTGGTACACCATCCAGCTCATCACATATGCCAGCCCGGTCATATACAACAACTGTATGATAGGCCACTTCCAGCTTTTGGTTTCTCTTTTTACCACCGCCAGTGTGCTCATACATTGCATGGCAAATACATAAAAGATCATCAGCGACAAACCGGAGGCTAAATTAAAAACCGGTTTGCCATCCGGCCGCACGGCCGCTTTCATTTTTTCTTTCAACAGTAAACTTCCTTTATCATCATCACCCACACTGTAGAGGGTGGCCATGGTGCCAACAAAAACCTCCCTGGCAGCAAAGGATGTGATCAATGCAATGCCAACCTTCCAGTCGTACCCAAGCGGCGTGATCACCGGCTCAATACTTTTACCCATAATGCCCGCATAAGAAGCCTCCAGCTTGGCGGTTTGAAATTCACGGCTAAGTTGTGTTGTATCAGCGCCGGGTTGCGCTTTTAATTGCTCATACCGGTGAGATATGTTTTGCATAGTATTGCCCGGCCCAAAGGAAGATAACCCCCAGAGGACCAAACTGATTATCATAATTACCTTACCGGCATCAAACACAAAGATCCGGGCCTTGTTGATCATCGTCGGCAACACATTATTCCAGCGGGGAGAACGGTAGGTGGGTAATTCTAAAATAAAAAAACTTTTTTCATTGATCTTAATGAACCATTTGGCCACATAAGAAACGATCAGCGCCATTACCAAACCAAGGAGGTACAACCCCATCATTACTAATCCCTGCACGCCGAGAAAACCAAGCAGGTAGGTCTTAGGAATTACCAATCCAATTAAAATCGTGTAAACCGGTAGTCTTGCCGAACAGCTCATCAGCGGGGTTATCAATATCGTTAGTAACCGTTCTTTCCGGTTCTCTATATTCCTTGCACTCATAATGGCCGGTACGGCACAGGCAAAACCACTGATCATCGGCATCACACTTTTACCATTCAGTCCAACACTGCGCATCATCCTGTCGGATAAAAAACTGATGCGGGCCATATAGCCGGAATCTTCCAGCAGGGTGATCAATCCAAACAAGATCATTATCTGGGGCACAAACATGAGAATACCGGTAAGCCCGGCGATAACCCCATTTATTACTAAGTCCGTCCAGCGGTTGTCGGGCAGAGAAGCCGAAAGGCCCTGGCTGAGTTTGGCAAAACCCAGTTCGATCCAATCCATCGGAAATTGTGCCAGCCAAAACACACTTTGAAACAATAAGAACAAAACACCCAGCAAAATTATATAACCCCATACCCGGTGCAGCAGCAGGTTGTCCAGCTTTTCTGTAAATAATGTTTTTTGCAAGGGGTCCGGTTCAGACACTGCCTGTTGCATCACCTGCCGGATACGGCCATAGCGCTGCAATATCTCTTCCGCCTGCGTTTTGGTCGGGTTGAATTTGTTTTTTATTTCAATATTCTCAATGGCTTCCTGCAGGGGCTTATCCAATGCAAAAGACTCATGATTGATCAGGTAATGAATGGCTGCATAGTCGCTCAGCTGCGGAAACTGTTGTTTCACCTCTTCAATAGATGCTTCGGCCAATGCTTTATTATCAATAAAATCTCTTACCGGCGCCTGGTATAATTGCTGCGCCGTTAGCTCAATAGCTTTTTTCAGCTGGGGAATCCCTTTGTTCTTTCTCGGATTGACCGCCACCACGGGCACGCCCAATTCTCTTTCCAATGCCGGGATATCAATTTTGATCCCCTTGCGGTTAGCCAGGTCCATCATCGTCAGCGCAATCACTACCGGTACTTTCAGATCGATGATCTGGGTGCAAAAAAGCAGGTTTCTTTTCAAGTTGCTGGCATCAGCCACCACCACTATCACATCGGCTTTAATGTCAGGGTCCTGGTTCAGCAGTACTTTATAGCTTACCCATTCATCCAGCCGTTTGGGGTACAGACTGTAGCTGCCCGGCAGGTCTATAATTTCTACCGAAAGGGTTGGGGACAAAGAAGTAGAACCCGTTTTTTTATCAACTGTTACTCCCGGAAAATTGCCTACCTGCTGGTTGAGTCCTGTCAGGCTGTTAAACAAGGACGTTTTACCGCTGTTGGGATTACCCACTAAGGCAATATGTAGTTTTTTTCTTTTCAATAAAGCAAAATCAAACCTCCCGCACCGGCAAGTGTCGCAAAAGTAGAATGAGAGGAGCAATCCACCTTACGAATTACGATTTTTAGCCTACCGGATGCGGAAAAGTTGCCGGGTTTTGTTCATTCGGTCTGACCTCTTTCCGTAGTTGGCAGTGTGTCTCCGGCAGGAGAGCGGGACGTGTATGACTACAATACAAAATTTTACAATAAATAATCGGGCAGGTCTGGCTACTCTAATACCTTTGCTTCACATTAACCGACTAAATATGGTGTCCCGATTTTTAAAGGCAATGCTTCCGGCCCTGCTGCTTACTGCTTGTTCTTCTTCAAAGCATACGATAAAGACAGATTCACAAACGTTAGACAATCTCAAAGCCCATATTCAATACCTGGCTGATGATAAACTGGAGGGCCGCCGCACCGGCACACAGGGTGAAGAACTGGCCATGAATTATATCTCCGGTCAATTCAAGGCGATCGGACTGCTGCCCAAAGGAATTGAATATTATCCCCAGTCATTTGTAGTAAACGACGGTAAAAAGATTGATGGTGCAACAGAATTCATCATAAACGGGGATACGCTTGCAACAGGCAAAGACTTTTTCCCTTTTCCCTTCAGCCCGGATGCAGGCATTGAAGCATTACCCGCCATTGCAGTGCAGGAAGCAGATATGCCCTGGTTTTTCGATCTGAAGGAAACGCTGGAAGAAAACAAGAGTAATCCGCACTTTGATCTGCCGGATTATATCCGTACCAATTCTAAAAAAGCAAAAGACAGAGGCGCTTCGGCTGTTATTTTATACAACAGTTCTGCTATAGACGATAAGCTGGCGTTTGATAAAAAAGACCGGTCAGAGCAATTAAGCATTCCGGTGGTGTATGTAGCAAAGGCGCCTGCAAAAAAACATTTTACTGATAATGGTGCCACACTCAATATAAAACTAAGGACCAGCATCAGCGAAATGAACCGGATCGGGCACAATGTGATCGGGTATATTGATAATAAGGCAGCAACTACCGTTATACTTGGGGCGCATTACGATCATCTTGGCTATGGCGAAGATGGCAATTCAAGAAACACCAGTCATGAGCCTGCCATACATAACGGGGCCGATGATAATGCCAGCGGCACAGCAGCATTGATAGAACTGGCCAGGAAACTGAAAACATCAAAAGCCACCAATAATAATTACCTGTTCATTGCTTTTTCGGGGGAAGAACTGGGTTTGTTTGGCTCCAAATATTTTACGGAAAACCCAACCATCGATCTGAAGACCGTAAACTATATGATCAATATGGATATGGTGGGAAGGCTGAATGACAGCACAAAAGTGCTGACCATTGGCGGCTATGGCACTTCGCCAGCATGGCCGGAGGTGATCAACAAAGATTATTTCGACTCTCCCAATGATAATAAGAAAACAGCACCGACTTTAATCATTAAAACAGATAGCAGCGGTACCGGCCCCAGCGACCACACTTCTTTTTACAGAAAAGACATTCCCGTATTGTTTTATTTTACAGGTCTCCACACTGACTATCATAAACCAACTGATGATGCGGACAAAGTGAATTATTACGGAGAGGCAAAGATCATTCAGCATATATATTCATTGATAGAATCGCTGAACAACAGGAGCAAATTAGTGTTTACCAAAACAAGGGAAACACAAACCACCACCTCGGCCCGGTTCAGCGTTTCGATGGGCATTATGCCGGACTACACGTTTGCAGGTACAGGAGTGAGGGCGGATGGAGTAACAGATGGCAAACCAGCTCAAAAGGCAGGATTGAAAGCCGGCGACATTATTTTGCAAATAGGCGATTACAACACTTCTTCATTGGAAAATTATATGCAGACATTAGGGAAGTTTAAAAAAGGCGACAAAGTAAAGGTGAAATACAAAAGAGGGAATGAGGTACTGGAGACGATGGTTGAATTCTAAATTGTAACTTAGGGGAGAAACCTTCTTATGGCAGAACGCAGCAATAAATTGGTATTAGACACAAAAGAGCTTACCGAAGAATTTTTTACCGACACCAGGCTATTAGGAATTATGGCTCCGGTAAAAGACTACCAATTTTGCTGGCACCTGAATACGAATATAGGCCTCGATTTCCGGGTGAATAATGATATCGAGATAAAACTCATCAAACGCAAACGGAGTTATTTTTTTTCGGTGTATGAATACAATGAACCCACCCGCTTTTTATCACATTACGTTTATAATAACCAGTTTGACGGCGAATACCTGTTGCCCGAATTCAAGCACCTGGATTTTCTGTGGCTGATGAAAGGCGATGAAGTAAGTGACGAGTCATTGCAGGAAACCATTCAAACTATACGCAGCATCAACAGTGTGCAATTGGTAGTAGAGCTAACTAATGAAAAGATCAAGAATAAAGAACACCTGGTTTTTTAAATTCCAAATACGAAAATCCAAATTCCATGTGGACAGAAGCCGACAATAAACTATACCGCAAGTTTCAATTTAAGAACTTCAGCGAAGCATTTGCCTTTATGACAAGAGTGGCAATGGAAGCAGAGAAGATGGACCATCATCCTCTGTGGACGAACGGGTACAACAGGGTGGAGATATGGCTCAGCACCCATGATGCCGGAGATGTGGTGACGGAAAAGGACCATAAACTGGCTAAAAAGATTGATTCGCTTCTTTAATATAACAGCATGAAATTTATTCGGTCCCTTCTGCTGCTCTTGATCTTCCAGGGAGCCTGTACTAACGGTAAAAAGGAAAAAGAAGTTCCGGCGGGCGGTCCCTGTACTTATAAGGAAGAAACTCATCCTGCGAAATTGATAAAACTGGAAACTACAGACAGTCTCAGCTATGATGCACAATTTGAAACCGGAACAACCATGCCCGATACGATTGGATTTCATTTCCTGAACAATACTTATATAAGAGCAGAGCAGGTAAAAGCAGATAGTATTGTAGTTGGCAAAGTGTACAAATTGGTGGAACAGTCAATCATATCCGGAAGCTGCAACCCCCATATCAGAACAATACGACTGGAAAAATACTAACCGCTTGCCCCTTACTTCTATCATATTAATGGTTCGCCCTGCTGCTTTTGGTTTCAATGAAGAAACGGCAGCCAATAATTATTTTCAATCTAATCCAGGCATCAGCAAAGAATTGTTGCAGCAAAAAGCAACAGCAGAGTTTGACAACATGGTGCAAGCATTGCGTAGCCATGATATCAACGTACTGGTGATAGACGACAACAAAGAACCGCCCAAGCCGGATGCTTTATTCCCCAATAACTGGCTGAGCACCTCTCCCGAAGGAAAAGTATTTGTGTATCCGATGTATGCTTCCAACCGCAGAACAGAAAAACGGGAAGAGATACTCAAACAACTTAGTGATGAATTTGTGGTAACAGATGTGCAGGACTGGAGTGAGTATGAAGCCGAAGGACGATTCCTGGAAGGAACCGGCAGTATGGTCATAGATCATGATCATAAAATGATCTATGCTGGCATGTCGGAACGCACCAGCATTGCTGTGCTGGAAAAATATGCTGCAGCTAATGGTTTCCAGGCGATCGTTTTCCTGGCAACAGACAAAAACGGGATGCCGGTCTATCATACCAATGTGATGATGGCGCTGGGCGAGGACTTTTGTGTACTCTGCGAAGAAGCTATTGAAGAAGAGTGGGAACTGATAGCGGTGCGGCAATTGCTTGAATCAACCAACCATGCGATCATCTCCATTACCCGTGACCAAATGCATCATTTTGCCGGGAACATGCTGCAGGTAAAGAATATCAAAGGGGAAAAATTCCTGGTATTAAGCCAAACAGCTTACGAGTCATTAAGAAAGGAGCAAAAAGAAATGCTGGAAGCTTATGCTGCTTTGTTGCCTATTGCCGTACCCACTATTGAAGCAGTGGAAGGCGGTAGTGTAAGGTGTATGATGGCGGAAGTGTTTTTAGAGAAAAGACATTAATCCTTGTCTTCTTTATCTTTTTTACTCAAAAAATTTCCAGCTTCATCAAAAATGTAATCAGTTCCGCTCACTTCAGCTTCATAACTTATTTTACCGGAGGCATTCACAATCTTTGCCGCCTCTTCAATTTTTTTACCGGCTAAATTTTGGGTGGCGTATTCTAATATGCCCGGCGGCAAAGCAGATGCTGGTATGGCAGTTTCTGTTTCTGTCAGCGTTCCGGTGGCGTCAAATACAACAGAGGTTTCAGTATTGTTGACTTTAAATCCTGCTTCAAACTGTTTATCTTCTTTATCCCACTTTACATTTTTTGCATCTGGATATAGGGTTGAAAATTTTGTTTTTACAACATCTGGCACAGCTACTTTTTTTGAACAACTAAAAAAGGTGATTGCAGCCAACGAAACGAAAAGAATATTCCTTTTCATAGAAAATAATTTATTTTGTGTTAGATTCAATGATGAATTTCTGCGGGACGGCGTATAACTAAAGGTACTCTCTTTTAAGAAAACAAACCTGCCGCTTTCCAATTATGGATTATTCCTTGGATATACAAATAACACAGAATCAGACAAAACGGCTGATCCAAAAACTCCGATCGCCCCTTTTATTTTTGTATTCAGAAAAACCGGTTCCACAAACGGGTTTTGTATGGCCTGTAGTTGCTCATCCAGATCTTTATAAAATTCCGCAGAGTTCTTATCCAGCGATTGAATAAAAACCCAGCCGGTATCATTTCTTCTGTATTCATACGTTACTTCTACCGACATGATTATTTTTTTACCGTCAGCATTTTCATCATTAAAAACAATACGGCCAATATCTTTTACCGGAAACTTTTCGGAGGGTCCGGATACACAGGTATTAATGAATCCATCCAATACATGGGCATGATGCCTCGAAGTATCAATTATCCGGTTCATTTGAAAACGATAGTAATCTTTGGTGCCTGGATTATCGGTAATGGTGACAATCACTCCATCATGGCTACCATAAGTATCAAAGAAAGCCGCTGTATATTTTATAGAATCAATTTTTACAGCCCGCTGGCTGATGGTAGTGCTGGCAGTATATATTTTCCCTTCGTAACGTACTTCTAATGTGTAACTCTTTCCATGTTCAGCGGGGATGTTGCCACGATAAAACGGCTCCCAACGGCAGCGGAATTTATTAAAGGAGGAATCAGGTACTAATACTTCAGTGGTTGTACCACTGGTGATCTTTACTACCGCTCCTCTCGCAAATACATCCTGCGGCAACACTTTGGAGTTGAAGAACGGATTGCTTTTACTGATATAGATCTGTGGGTCTTTTCCAGGATACAACATTCCTTCAATAAAGACCTGGCTGATATGACCGGGTGGGAAATTAATAGAGATGTCTTTTTTACATCCGATAACCGACATAATAATGATAGCGATTAAAAGTATAATTTTCATTTTATCAGAATTTGAAATTGAATGATACACTTGGGATGATGGGGAGTAATGAAACCTGTTTTGCCGTTGGCTTTGATGTCAAGGCATCAATTTCGAAATAGACAAAATAAGGATTGAGCCGGCTGTAGGCGTTGTACACACCAAACACCCATTCTCTTTCATACAGCCGTTTAAACATCCGCACTTTTTTTTTATTGGAGGCGGATAGATCCAACCGGTGATAAGAAGCCATACGATAATTATTCCTTCCTTCGTACACATAATAGTTTCCTTCGAAAATGGTTCCGGAATTAATAGTGCTGATCCTGCCGGAAGGAACGGTGAATGCGGCACCGGAGGAAAAAACAAAAACGCCACTGAACGTCCACGTTTTGGTAAACTGGTAACTGGCCGTTATTGCCACGTTGTGCCGCCTGTCGTATTTGAACGGAAATTCTTTTCCAAAATTAAGGTCGGTAAACTGTTGTGTGGTTTTGCTGAGAGTATAAGAAATCCAGCCGGTTAGCTTACCGGAATTCTTTTTTATGAAAAATTCAGCACCAAAACTTTTTCCGCTGCCGGCTACGATAAGACTGTCGAGGTTTACATTTATCCTGAGTTGCTTTCCTTCACCAAATAGGACCTGGTTGTCCATCTTTTTATAATAGAGTTCAACACTGGCTTCGATTTCATTTTCTTTAAAATTTTGAAAATAACCCAGTGCATATTGGGAAGCCGACTGGGGTTTTGTTCTATTGCTTGAAGGAACCCATATATCAGTGGGCAAACCAGCTGTAGAGTTAGGAATGAGATGAAGAAACTGGTTCATTCTTGTATAAGATGCCTTGATGGATGAAACCGGGCTTACAGATAATTTAGTGGTGATGCGGGGTTCCACAAATGAATAGGTTTTACCGGTTCCTTTGAAGAATGGGACCCTTATTCCATAATTGATACTGAATTTTTGGGAAGCGTCAAACTCGTCGCCAAGATATAAGGCCATTTCGTCCGAATAAAGCTTGTTGATGCTGTCCTTATTGATGCCTAACCGGTTTCCACGCCTGGGGATGGCTGCTGAAAAGGAAGCCGGTGCTAACTGGTGGCGGGTGAAGGTGAGGCCTGTTTTTATTTTATGTTTTGTATTGGGCGTAATGGTAACATCAGATTTGGCCGTAATGTCTTTGACGGAGGTATAGAGAAGGGAGTAAAAATTATTCTGTGAAGTGGAGAGGCCGAGGTTATAGTCGTTGTAAATAACTGACGTATTCATGAAGGTTTTGTTTCCGAATAAATGGTTCCAGCGAAAAGTAGCGGTACTGTTTCCAAAATCAGTAGTATAGTTCAGGCTGTTTACATTATTATACCCTGCATCATCATTGCCCTTGAAGAAGCTGAGAAACACATGGTCTTTGTTACCCAGTTCAAAATTCATTTTGGCATTGATATCATAAAATTTATATGAAGTTGTTTTTTGTGGAGTACCAAATGCTTTCAATAACAGGTCAATATGACTTCTTCTGGCGGAGACAATAAACGATGATTTATTTTTTTGTATTGGCCCTTGTATGGTAAGATTATTCGACAGTAAACCGATTCCACCCTCCACTTCGTATTTTTTCTTGTTGCCTTCTTTCATAGTAATGTTGAGGATGGAGCTTAACCTGCCACCATATTCAGCAGGAAAACCTCCTTTGATCAATTGAACACTGTTAACGGCATTAATATTAAACGTACTGAAAAGCCCAAACAGGTGATTGGGATTATATACCGTGGCTTCATCCAGTTGCACCAGGTTTTGATCCAGGTTGCCGCCCCGCACATAGAAGCCGGTGGTGCCTTCCTGGCCGCCTTGTACACCGGGCAGCAACTGGATGATTTTCATAATGTCCCTCTCGCCCAACAACACAGGCAGATTTTTGATGGCCCTGATGGGAACGTCAATCACCCCCATCTGCGGTCGCTGAACATTGCGGTTGTTTTTTCCTGAATTAAGTATCACTTCTCCAAGTGTGCCTGAGGAACTTTCGAGAAAAATATCAAGTTGTAAATTTTGATTTGCTACTATTTTTTTTGCCTGTAGTTTATATCCCTGGTAAGAAATGATCAACTCTGCCGTGTCTGCCGTGGAAACGGTTAGCGAGAAAAAACCATACTGGTTGGTAGTTGTTCCGGTTTTGGTATTTGCGTTTATGATGGATGCTCCGATCAACGCTTCTTTGGAGGCATCATCTTTTACATAGCCACTTATAGTAATTTTTTGGGCTGATAGTAATACGGAGCATGGAATGGCCAATATGAATAGTAGTAACACCTTCATAAAGAAAATTTTTATGTTAGAGTTTTAAATTAGCTCCCCGCATTCCGGGGAGCTGTGAGAACCATAAACACACCATCCTGCTTTTGCAATTTTTTTAAGTTGCAAGGGCATATACAGAACTGAATAAAGAGATAACACCGCTGTGAGATTTGGTTGGGTGGTGATACAAATTGTCAGAACCTAATGGTTACTCCCGCACCTATGCCAAAGCTCCGGGGAAATGTTTCCACTACATTATTCTTTGTAATTGGAGAAATGGCATGCCTGTAAACCGGCAGGAGATTTAAGGATACTTTTTTAGTAAGACTATATTTTATTTCTGCTTCTGCAATAAAAGACAAGTAGGATGATTTGGTGCCATTCAGTTTTCTTACCACCACAATTTCCCTGTTGAAAGCATCTTCAATATCTACCTCGAGGTTTGCTTTGGTGATGAAGTTTGCTTCAACACCTATACCGGGTGTAATAGAAATTTTTTTATTTACCACGGTGTATTTTGCCATAAGCGGCACACTTATGTTTTCCAATGTATGTTTGGCTTCAGCAGTAGTCAGGCTGTCGCCAACAGATGGCTGCTGGCCAAAGCCCGGTTTGATAAATGCATAACCTGATGAAGTGATATACTTATAGGCCACATCCCCAGTGGGGTCAACAAAGGCGTATGTTTTCTGCGGCTTCATCCCGATGGCTGTGTTTCGGTAAATGATTCCGGATTGCAAACTAAAGCGATTTGTTAGCTGGCGACCTAATAATAAACCTGCAGAGAAAGAGGGTTCATTTGCCTCCCTGAATTTAATACTACTGATTGCAGAAGGTTCATCGCTGTCCAGCCTGTAACCGGCCTGATCGTAAGAAAGAAAGGGGCTGAAGGTCCAGAAAGGTTTAAATGAATTATTTTTCTTTTTGTAAGAATTGTTATCGCTATTGAGTTTTGCGGGAGAGTTCTTTACTACAAAGGGCTGGGGTGATGTGATACTTCTAAGCAAGCGTTCTGATGCGCTGGCGATACTTATTCTTTTATCTAACGCTTCTACGACAGGAGTGTATGAGTCCGGGCTGCTGTATTCCGTCGGTTCCTTTTGTTCTTTACCCGGCTGTGATGCAATGATAGAAATCAAGGGGTCTTGTTGCGGTGCAGTCAAACTTACTTGTTTGCCGGTACGCTTGTTTTTAGTTGAAGCGCTCCCGCTTTCAACCAGGAAGGATGTTTCGGGTACAGGTTGATTGGTACCGGCATTGTTAAGAGTTGCACCCGCCGCAGTATTTTTATCCTGAATTACAGCTTCTTTGCTATTACCCGGTTTATTCTCATTAACATTCTTTGATGTATATACATCCGAATCTTTTTTTATTAGCCCTGATTCATAAATAACAAACCCTGCCAGCAACAACAATAAAAACAATGCCGTTCTTTTCCAGAGAATGAACCTCCTTTTGTATTTCTCCGCTTCTTTTTTGTCGAGTGCTGCATCCAGGCTTTCTTTCAAACCCGGAGATGGCGTTACTTCGTACCCATCCAGTGCAGTCCGGAACAACTCATCCATATCGTGTAAATATTTACTCATACGCACTATTTATAATGAACTAACTTTTTTTTTACTATTAATGTTTTTTGCAAAAAAGCCCTGGCATCAGACAGGTTTGACTTGGAAGTGCCTTCAGATATGCCCAAGACTTCCGCAATTTCCCGGTGTTTATAGCCTTCAAATACATACAGGTTGAAAACGACTCGATAACCGGCAGGTAATGTTTGAATAAGAGAAAGCAACTCCTTTGCATCAAGGCCTGATAAAACTTCTGCTTCGCCCGCTGTATCGTAATTGGAAGTATCCAGGCGGATAACCGGCTGCAACTGCGATTTATTCCTGTAGCGATGCAAAGCACAGTTGACCATTATCTTCCGAATCCACCCTTCAAAAGAACCGCTGCCCTTGAAAGTGTTGATATAAGTAAATACCCGCAAAAAGCCTTCCTGCAGAATTTCTTCTGCCTCTTCCCGGTTGCGGGAATAGCGCAGGCACACCCCCATCATTTTGGGGGCGTACAGGTTGTAGAGCTTTGTCTGATTAGCCCTGTCACCTGCTGCACAACCTTTTATGAGAAGTTGTTCTGTTTCGGGCAAGTGGTTGGTTTTGCCTGTATAGATATACAGGGATGAAAAAATGGTTGGGTAGGTAGTAAAATCCCTGTCTTAACAATGCCGGTTGTGAGAATGCCAAAGGGATTGATAGTAAGTAAAGGTAAAACGAAGATATGCGTGAAATATTGAAGGCTGGAGAGTGTATGAAGTAAGGTTATTTGTAGAAATAGCCTTAAGGCTTTACTATGATTGTTTTTTCAGCTTTATTGATAATGCGGCCAACAGGGGTTTTATATTCAGACAGACCGGATTGCAATGAAGCGGTTTGAAATTCTTCTAAGGCATCTTCCCTCACACTCACCAGCAATCCGCCATTTGTCTGGGGGTCTGGCAATAAAGTAAATGCTTCCATCACATTCACCCCTTTTTCAAATTTCACTTTATCGCTGTAAGCATTCCAGTTGCGGGAGGTGGCATCCGGGAAAATGCGTTGAGCAATATATTCCTTCACTCCTGGTGCAACAGGGATCTTATCATAATAAAGTTCAGCACTTAACCCGCTGCCTTCCGCCATTTCAATTAAATGGCCGAGTAAACCAAAGCCAGTTACATCCGTCATGGCGGTCACGCCTTTTATCTTACCCAACTCTTCACCGACCTTATTCAGTGTTGACATTTGCTGAATCATCATCGGCAAATGCTCTTCCCTCAGCAATCCTCTTTTTTGTGCCGTAGATAAAATGCCAACGCCAAGCGGCTTGGTCAGGAACAAATGATCGCCTTCCTGTGCCGTATTGTTCTTCTTTAGATTTTCTATCTGCACAATGCCTGTTACCGCCAGGCCAAAGATCGGCTCCTGCGAGTCAATGCTATGACCACCAGCTAATGGAATACCAGCTTCTGCGCAAACAGCTCGTCCGCCTTCGATAACTTTTTGGGCAAATTCAACAGGCAGCTTTTCAACCGGCCAACCGAGAATAGCAATTGCCATTAATGGTTTTCCGCCCATAGCATACACATCGCTGATGGAATTGGCTGCCGCAATTCTTCCAAAATCAAATGCATCATCCACTATCGGCATAAAGAAATCGGTAGTGGAGATCAGCGCCATGCCATTGCCAAGGTCATACACAGCTGCATCATCTTTGCTGTGATTGCCTACCAGCAGTTTATCATTGTCAGGAAAGACAAAACTGCTTTTCAGTATTTCGTCGAGTACTTTGGGGGCGATCTTGCAGCCGCAGCCGGCGCCGTGAGAGTATTGGGTAAGACGAATTGCTGCTATATCACTTCCCGACGGAGGAATTATCAAACTATCTTCTGCCATTTATTTTGTTTAAAGAAAACCAAAGATACACCCAATCAACCCTTCAACTGCGCCAAAGCCCTGTCCACTGCCGGTTTGCGAATGCTGAAATGATTGGCATTGCCGATCTCATCTTTTACCATCGTTAGGCCCTTATATTTTCTTCCGGTAGCGGTGGTATAAAAACTACGGGTGCTGTACAACACCTTATTTAAAAATTCCAGGCCACCAACGTAGATGGTAACATTGGCATTGATCGTTTTGTTCTTTTTGAAATAGGCTTCTTCTATTTTATCCAGTTCATTATTATTGGCCCAGCAAGAAGGGCTAATGGCAAAATGCCGGTCGAACAATTTATCATCTTTAAACAACAGATACAAACAAAACAGGCCGCCAAACGAATGACCGATAAAAGCCCGGCTCTTTTTGTTGGTCAGCTTTTTTTCAACAGAAGGGATCAGCTCATTTTTCAGGAACAGGTAAAACTTATCAGCTTTGCCAAAATTTGTCTCTGCATTTTTGGTAATGTCAGAGGGGATCAGGTCTCTTGAACGTTTTTCATGCCAGTCGCCGGTATGGCCAATAGCAACGATCACACAATTAGAAGGAATAGTGGCGGCCCATGATTTGTTTCTTCCCAGCACATAATCGCCAATGCCAATACCGCCATCTGTCATATACACCAGGTGATACTTTTTGGCCGTACTAAAACCAGCAGGCTTTCTGATGGTAATCACATACTTGTCTTTTGTATTGGCGGAATAAACGGTATCTACCTGCGTTGTTTGCGAATAAACAAACACAGGCAGCAACAGGAACAAAAACCAAAATGATCGTTTCATTCCATAAATCTAATTAAATAGTTGGGAGAATTTACCTGAACACAGGATCCTTCGGACGGCAAATAAAATACAAATCTTACCGCAGAGATGCAGAGGCGCAGAGGAAATACATCTCGCACAGGGTAAAAATAGAGAAAGAGAGTGTACAAATAACTAAACGGTAGTTACTTGAGCTACTTGCATTCGCTATGTATTCCTCTGCATCTCCCCGCCTCCGCGGTTCACATTTACTTTTTCTTCCGGAAAACAATCCCTGCATTCTTCTGAAAATCGGAGCTGAAGCGCAGGTTATACACATCATCTCCATCCCGGATGACGAGCAGGCCGGTATTAGGAGGATATTTTCCCAGGCTTTCGGCAAACATCACCAGTGTAAAATCTTCCTGTTCGCCCGGTGTGATATATATGGTCTTTTTGATGGCACTTGATTTTAATCCTTGTTTTGAAAGGATCGTTTCTCCGTTCATAAATACACTCACCGTATCACCATCTATTTCACCATTATCATACAAAGAGATCACCAGGCTGTCGGATTTAAAATTCACCACTTGTGTGAACTCTGATTTCCTTCCGGCGATTACTGCAGCTTTCTCTATAATATCTATTGACGGTTTTTTTATTTCCGGGGCGGCAGTCATAACGGGTGCCGTTGTTTTTGCCGGATCCGCCTTCACAATTGCAGTTGGAGGCGCCTGGGCAACAGGTGCTTTTACAACCGGTTTTGCAGGGTTTGTTGATTGGTTGGTTATTGGCGGCTGGTTATTTTTTACAGAAGCAGTTACTGTTCCTGGTTTCTTAGATACAGGAACAGTGATTGCTGCTGCCGGCGCTACCTGCTTTGCCACAGGTTTAGCCGAAACGGTTTCAACAGACTGTGGTGATGCAGCATTTGGAGTTTCAACTACCGGGATAACCGGAACCGGTCTTTTAATTACAGAAGCTGTTGCTGACGTGGATGAGGGAGCGATATTGTTATTATCAGGAGAAATGGTTTTCGTTTCTGTTTTTGATAAGGCATCTGTTGATGGTTTTATTACAGGCACTCCTTTTTTCTCTTCTTCAACGACTACGGGTTCTGCAATGGCCAGCGTTGGGCTGGCTGAAACGACAACTGGCCCGCTTTGCGTTGCCAATATTTCCGGGTTTACAGTATAGGAGGTATTGAACTTTTCTGGTTTCGCCACCTTTACAGTTGGGGTGGTTTCGGTTCTTTCTTTATAAAAAGCAACACCATCAGCCAGTTTTAATTCTTCCAAATGAGGGAACAGTTTGGAAGCGGTCAGGTCTTTTTCTTCAGACAGGCTTACTTTTCCTGTGACAGAATAATATTTTTTGGTAGCATTTGTTTTCCAGGAGCCATCAAGATACCAGGCGCTATCACCCTCATTCCGGCGAAAAGTGCTGGTGACCTTAATGCCTTTATCCAGCCGCCCACGGAAATTGTAGGATACAATTTCATCATCCGTTACCTCACATACATCACCTTCAATAGTTCCTTTTACTCTTTTTACAATATAGTAAAGGGTGTCGTTTACAATAAACTCGCTGCGGGAGTAGCCATATACCTTGCCTTTATATTCGGTGAGGGCTATTTCAAAAAGCTGGTCTTTGCGAACGGTGCTGCTGTCATTATGCAGTGCGCCGGTCCAGAGGCCGGTCAGTGATTGTCCATAAAAATATAATGGGGATAAAAGCAAAAGCAGGGTAAGCTTAGACCTTTTCAGACGGAATACGGGCTTGAAGAAGAAGTGCGGCATTTTCAGGGGTTACGGATTTACAAATACGTAAGAATAGTAACGAATTTGGCTCCGTTCCATTGTGTAAAGACTGCAGTAATAGACAGCGATTTGGATAAAAGAGCCTTGCTTTCAAAAAAGGCTGACCTAAGGTTCCCCTATTCCTCTTTTTATAGTAAAAACGCCTGGTATGCCCCGGTTTTGTACTTCGAAATTCTGCGTATATTTAATCCACTGATTTAATAGGTAAAGAGTTCATCATGAGAGTAGTAAAGTATTTTTTTAGTATAATAGTAATAGCTTGCTGCGCTACCGTGACCACTGCCCAGCAACCGCTTTATCTTAACTACTATAAAACTCCGCAAAATACCCTGCCCCTAACCGGATATTATCAAATTGGAGGATATAAAGTAAAAGGCAACCCATATTATAAAGTAGATTTTATTTTGGGCAATATTTATTCAGTTACAGAAACAGCAAAGAACATTTACCTGCGTTATGACGTGTACAACCAGAAAGTGGAATTTATTTCTTCTGCCAATCAAGACCAGATACTAGTAAAAGACCCTGGCGACCTGGATTCTTTTTTTTCATATAAGAAGGAGAGCAAAGAAATTGTAGAAGATATAAAGTTTGTATATGGTACGATCATAGGGTTTAAGGATAAGTTTTATTATGGTGTGTTATGTAAGGGGAGCAAGTATAGTCTTTATAAAAAACTTGTCTGTGAGCTGGTTGTTCCAATTGACAGAACCGGGCAGGCCGAATCAAGAGTGTTTGAAATCCAGACCGAGTATTGGTATAGGAATGAATTGACGAAGGAATTTAAAAAAGTAACTGCAAGCGCAATGGCGATAAAAACAGAGTTTAGTGATAAAGAAGGCATCGCAGAAATTGTAAAAGCCGGTGGGAGCCTTGCCAGGAAACCAGATGAGGCGATGGCCAAAATATTTACATCTTTAAACCAATAGATCTTCGTTGTTTAATCAAAAGTGAGGTAGCATTTTCGGGTAGTACGGATTTGCATTGAACCGCATTCAATAGGAAATTGACCCCTTCCCGGTTATGTAAACTTTTGAAATAAAGCTTATCATAGTATTTCAGCAAAATGTCGAAACTTTCCGTGATTTTGCCCTCATTTAGCAGTAAAATGGCTGTTTTTGCGTTCAAATGGCCCAATTTCCGGGAAATCCGCCCAATCGCATCAGCCACTTTTTCCGGGTCCAGCTGACCATACTCCTGAACAATATGTTTGAGCCGCTCCTCAAATGGAATATCCAGAAAGTACACTGGTGACTGCCGCATATTCTTCCACAGCTCATGGGGGATATTTACCTGGCCGATGCGTTGGGATTCGTCTTCGAGCCAAATGGAGGAGAGGGGAATGGCGAGTGGTAAGTGGGGGTCGCTTTTTATTGACTTCTCTGGCTCGCAGCTCACAGCTCTCAGCTCGCAGCTCAATAAATTTTCAAACATCTCCTGTCCCGGCTGCTTGGGCATACCAATATTGCCGAAGGCAGAACCTTTATGATTGGCCAAACCTTCCAGGTCAATAACAGGCTCTCCTTTTTCTTTCAATGTATTTAATAGCTCCGTTTTACCTGAACCGGTGTAGCCGCCGAGAATATTGAATTGAAAAGGCAATTTGAAAGTATCCAGCACATAGTTCCTGAATTTTTTATAGCCGCCAACGAGTGTATAAACTTTAAAGCCATACATATCCAGCAACCAGGACACAGCGCCGCTGCGCATACCGCCCCGCCAGCAATACAGGAGAATTAGTCTGGAGTCGCTAGTCGATAGTCTTGAGTCAGGAGCCGCTGGCTTCCTACTATTGACTATCGACTCTACACTATTGACTAAATCCTTCATTTTCGGTCCAAAGAAATCCAACCCGAGCTTGATGGCCTGCTCCCTGCTTTCCTGTTTATAAGCAGTACCAACGACTTTTCTTTCTTCATCAGTAAATAAAGGAAGGGAATGGGCGCCGGGAATATGAGCATGATTGTATTCTCCCGGCGAACGAACATCAATGACTGGATGTTGCTTTGCCAATTCTAAGAATTGTTCGATATCTATTTTCTGAGCGGCCATTAAAATGATGTTGCAAAGATGCCATATTTGCTGCAGATGAACGGAGCGCCGCAAGGGACGATGCCATAAAAAACTACAGTTGGGCTAAAAAGACTTAGCCACGAATTACACGAATGGCACTAATAATACAATTAAATACAAATAATTGCCGCAGGCAAAAAAAGCCGCTCCAAAAAGGAACGGCCCTGTATTCATTTACAAATTACCTAATTCTCACATTTTCAAATTTGCCTACCGGTTCATACTCGCCAAAAACTCTTCATTGTTCTTGGTCCCTTTCATCCGGTTTTGCAATTCACGCATCGCTTCTTCTGCATTCATATCAGTAAGATAAACACGGAGCAGGTTCATCCGCTGCAGCACATCTTTGTCCAGCAACAGATCATCACGACGGGTGGAAGACGCCACCAGGTCGATAGCCGGATAAATACGTTTATTGGCAAGGCGGCGGTCCAGTTGCAATTCCATGTTACCCGTTCCTTTGAATTCTTCAAAGATCACCTCGTCCATTTTACTACCGGTATCCACCAATGCGGTGGCAATGATGGTCAATGAACCACCATGTTCTATTTTACGGGCAGCACCGAAGAACTGCTTTGGCTTTTGCATCGCATTCGCTTCCACACCACCGGATAAAACTTTACCGCTGGATGGAGCAACCGTATTATGTGCTCTTGCCAAACGGGTAATGGAATCCAGCAGTATCACTACATCATGACCGCACTCTACCAGGCGTTTTGCTTTTTGCAAAGCAATCGTAGAAACCTTCACATGTTTTTCAGCCGGCTCATCAAAGGTGGAAGCAATTACCTCACCTTTAATGCTGCGTTCCATATCGGTCACCTCTTCCGGACGTTCATCCACCAGCACTACCATTAAATAACATTCAGGATGATTGGCGGCAATGGCATTGGCCACGGCTTTCAATAACATCGTCTTACCTGTTTTCGGCTGTGCCACTATCAATCCACGCTGTCCTTTACCAATAGGTGTGAACAGGTCCATGATACGGGTGGAATAATCAGAAGGCAATGTGAACAGGTTCAGTTTTTCGTAAGGGAAAAGCGGTGTGAGGTAATCAAATGGTACCCGGTCACGAACTTCTTCGGGACTTTTACCATTGATAGTATCCACTTTTAATAAAGCAAAATATTTCTCACCTTCTTTTGGCGGACGCACTGCACCATGTACAGTATCACCTGTTTTTAATCCAAACAATTTTATTTGAGAAGGAGAAACATATACATCATCGGGAGAAGATAAATAGTTGTAGTCGGAAGAGCGGAGGAAACCATAACCATCGGGCATCATTTCCAGTACGCCTTCACCCAGTATCACACCATCAAATTCTACATTGAAATTCTGATTTTGTTGTTCGCGGCGGGCAGGGTAGAATTTATTTTGTCCGGCGCCGGAAGGGTTTTCGGGTGATTGCTGATTGCCTTCATTCAGTATTGCCTGGGCCAGCAGGTTTTGTGCTGTCAGGTCGGGTTGTTCGGAATTAGAAGGTTGTTGGGGTTCTGCTTCTTCAGCCTCTGGTTCTTTTTCTTCAGGTTTTTTTCTGGGTCTTTTCACAGCGGTCTTGTCTTCTTTTTTAAGAGGCATTGGAGTTTTTTTGATTATTACTTTATCGTCATCATCATCTTCTACTACAGCTTCTTCGGTAGAATTGCTGGTTGTTGTTTTAATGATGCGTTTGCGTTTGCCATCCTCACTTGGTTTGGCACCTTTGGCACCAGCAATTGCCTGGTTGTCAAGGATTTTATAAACAAGATCTTGCTTGTTTAATTTTTTGGCATTGGGGATTTTTAGCTGCTCTGCAATGTCGAGCAGTTCAGGAACGAGCATGTCGTTCAGTTGGAGAATATCATACATATAAAAAACTTGAGGTTAGTCACAACTCGTAGTCAACCAATCTTGAAATCTGAAAATTTTGAGTTTATGTTGAATGAAACCGGCGGGTAAATGTGAGCTGAATGCCTGAGAGAAATTGTACTTATCAGCCGCTTTCCGGTGCAATTATACAGCTAAATCGTCAAAATCAAAAATTTTAGGTGGTTTGGGGTTTTTGGGGTAGTTGGCACATTATCCTGATTGGGCTCCCGTTACAGCGTTTATCCTGGTGAATACCGGGCCCCCATTCATCCTCCAGTTCCCTGATGAAGCTTACCTTTGCAGCTCTTAAAAAATCGTGATGTTCAACAAACGGATCAAAATAAAGGAGCTGCTGGCCCGGGAACCCGCAGAACAGTCTGAAGGGGCCGGTGTGGAAGTAACTGTAATGGGTTGGGTGCGAACTTTTCGCAACAACCAGTTCATAGCCCTTAATGACGGCAGCACCAACAGTAATCTGCAGGTGGTGGTTGAATTGGGAAAATTTCCGGATGAGCTGCTGAAAAGAATTACCACTTCCGCCTCACTCAAGGTAACCGGAAAAATAGAGGCATCATTAGGCAAAGGCCAAAAGCTGGACCTGAAGGCAACTACCATTGAAATACTCGGCGACAGCGATGCTGAAAAATATCCCATCCAGTTAAAGAACAGACCAAGTCTCGAGTTTTTAAGAGAGATAGCTCATTTACGTTTTCGTACTAATACATTCGGTTCGGTATTCCGGGTGCGGCATGCATTAGCATTTGCTGTACATAAGTTCTTTAATGAAAAAGGCTTTGTGTACATGCACACACCCATCATCACCGCCAGTGATGCTGAAGGCGCCGGAGAAATGTTTCGGGTAACTACACTGCCTGTTGATGGAACAGCACCTAAAAATGAAGACGGCTCTGTAAATTTTAAAGAAGATTTTTTTGGACGCACTACTAACTTAACAGTAAGCGGACAACTGGAAGGAGAACTCGGTGCTACTGCCTTTGGTGATATTTACACTTTCGGCCCCACGTTCCGGGCAGAGAACAGTAACACGGCCCGGCACCTGGCAGAATTCTGGATGATAGAACCGGAAATGGCCTTTGCCGACCTGGAAGACAATATGAACACGGCCGAAGAATTCATCAAATACATTATTAAGTATGCGATGGATAATAATAAAGAAGATCTTGAATTTTTGGCACAACGATTGGCGGATGAAGAAAAACAATTGCCACAGGATAAACGCAGCGAACTGGGATTGATAGAGAAACTGGAATTTGTGCTGAACAATAATTTCGAACGCCTTGCTTACACCGAAGCGATTGATATATTAAGAGAAAGCAATTACAACAAAAAGAAGAAGTTTCAATACGAGATCACCGGCTGGGGCATGGACCTGCAAAGTGAGCATGAAAGATACCTGGTGGAAAAGCATTTTAAAAAACCGGTCATTCTTTTCAATTATCCCGCAGCCATCAAAGCCTTCTATATGCGGCAGAATGATGATGGCAAAACAGTGGCAGCAATGGATATCCTTGCACCGGGCATTGGCGAGATAGTTGGCGGCAGCCAAAGAGAAGAACGACAAGACAAACTGGAACAGCGGATGAAAGAAATGCATATTCCCGTGGAAGAGCTTTGGTGGTATTTGGATACAAGGCGCTTTGGCACGGTACCACATGCCGGTTTCGGCTTAGGTTTTGAAAGAATGGTACAGTTTGTTACTGGTATGACGAATATCCGGGATGTGATCGCCTTTCCAAGAACGCCGGGCAGTGCGGAATTTTAAAACAAACAAATTTTCCCGATCAGAAAAGAGGCACGCAACCGTGCCTCTTTTTTTATACCCGGCGCAGGGTATTGCTTCATTGTTTGATTAGTGTACCTTGATGCCCTTACTCACTTAGCTACATGAAAAAATTTTCCTGCCTTATACTCTTCCTGTTTTTTTGTTTCAACCTGGGCGCACAAACGATAGGTGAGTTGAATAATGAACTGGTTGGTTTTTATCAAAGCCGTGAATTTGAAAAAGCAATACCTGTTGCGAAGAAAATAGCAGCGTTGCTGAAGAAACAGGTTGGAGAAAACCATGCGGATTACGCCCAGGTGCTGAACAGGCTGGCTACATTATATCTTAATACAGGGCATTATGCCGAAGCGGAATCATTATACCTGCGGGCGGCAGCTATCCGAAAAAAAGTGCTGGGAGAGAACCACTCAGATTACTCAAACACATTGAGCAACCTCGGTCTTTTTTATCACACTACCGGCAAGTTCCAAAAGGCAGAAGAATATTACCTGGTGTCAATGGGCATCAGTAAAAAAGTACAGGACCAGCCACCGTACGACTACTTGAATACACTGAAAGGAATAGTGGCACTGTACCAGGATATGGGCCGTTATGAAAGCGCTGAGCAACGGCACCTGGAAGCGATCGCACTGACAAAAAAAATTGCAGGGGCCGAAACACCTGAGTATGTGACCACGGTAAATAATCTTGCCGGTTTTTATACCGCTACCGGTCAGTTTCAAAAAGCGGAGACATTATATATTGAAATATCAGGCATAATTAAAAAAATGCTGGGCCCGGAAAATGAAGAATACGCCAACAGCCTGGTTGATCTGGCTGCGGTATACCAATTAACAGGACAGTATGAAAAGGCTGAACCGCTATATAAGGAAGCTAGTACCCTTTTTATAAAAACGACAGGACGAGAACATCTTAGCTATGCAATGGTGGCAAACGACCTGGGCGCATTGTATTTAAAGATGGGCCGCTATGCGGAGGCAGAGCCGTTATGTCTTGAAGCGGTGGCCATACGAAGAAAAATAGCGGGCGATTCAAATTCAGTGTACGCCAATAGTTTGAACTTACTTGCAGCGCTCTATGAAAAAACAGCACGGTATAAAGAATCGGAAACCCGTTTCACCGAAGCGCTGGCCATCCTTAAAATAACAGTAGGAGAAAAACATATTGAGTATGCACAGTGCCTGCATAACCTGGGAGGATTGTACATGAAGATGGACCAATCTGATAAAGCGGGGCCTTTGTTTTTACTGGCGCTGGAAATCCGAAAAAATGTGCTGGGTGAAAAGCACTATGAATATGCCAACAGTCTGCAGGCGCTGGCAGCAGTATATATGAATACGGGCCGCCCGGGTGAAGCGGAGACAATGATGGTAAAGGCTGTATCCGTAATAAAGAATGCAATGGGTGAAAAAAGCATGGACTATGCCAATAGCCTTAATATTCTGGCAGTACTATACCGGTCGCTGGGCCAGTTTGACAAAGCGGAACCATTATTTACTCAAACAGCAGTGATACGAAAAGCGGCCGTGGGTGAAACACATCCTGCCTATGCAGAAAGTTTGTACAATCTGGGCCTGACCTACAAAAGCAAAGGGGAATACGAAAAAGCAGCTGACTATTTTACAAGGTCTGCAGCGATCACCAAAGAAATAGTTGGGGCAAACCATCCGGATCATGCCATGAACCTGAATAACCTGGCAGCGCTGTACTCCAGCATGGGACAGTATGATAAAGCAGAAGCAATGCTGACAGAAGCCAACTCCATAATACGAAAGATGCTGGGTGAAGACCATCCAATGTATGCCATAGGCCTGAACGACCTGGGTCTTTTGTACTTAAAAACAGCCCGGTTGGAAGAAGCGGAAAATTTTTTGCAAAGGGCAATGACGATTCGCAAGCAGGTGTATGGAACCACGCATCATGAATATGCCAACAGCCTGAATAATCTTGCAGCCCTGTACATAGAAAAAGCACAATACGAAAAGGCAGAACCACTCCTTAATGAATCAGTGAAGATCACAGAAAAACTGGTCAATAAGGACCATTCATTGTATGCAGAACGGTTGAGCAATGTAGCAGCCCTTCATGTAAGGCTTGGCCAGTATGAAAAAGCAGAACCGCTCTACCTGGAAGTACTGGAGCTGAGAAAAAAAGTACTGGGAGTTATTCATCCCGATTATGCCTACACATTAAATGATCTTGCCATACTTTACCAGCTGCTGCGTAAATACGATAAGGCGGCACCTTATTTAGATGAAGCGATAACCATCCGGAAAAAAGCTTTTGGAGCAAATAGTGTTGAGTATTTCAAAGTGATGGAAAACCTGGCAGCTTTTTATGGAGCAACAGACCGTTTTGAAAAGGCGGAACCGCTTTACCTGGAGCTATTGGCGTTCAGAAAAAAAACGGTTGGTGAATTCCATCCGGAATATGCCGATTGCCTTGCTAACCTTGCTACCCTGTATGTAAATAAGGGACGTACCGATAAAGCAGAATCCCTGTTCCTTCAAACCCTGGCAATCAGGAAAAAAGTATTGGGTGAACAGCACCCGGACTATGCAAAAAGCCTTGACAACCTTGCCGCATTATACGAAGTGACAGGCCGCCCCGAAAAAGCAGGTCCGCTGCTCTTGGAGCAAAATAATATCGTCTTACAAAACCTGCTGGACAATTTTGCTATACTTTCCGAAAAAGAAAAAGGAAGTTATATAAATAACAAGACAGCCTTGCTGGAGGTCAGCAATAGTTTCATATATAATAATAAAAGTGTTGCTCCGGCGATCATTGGCAGTATTTTTAAACAACAGCTTACACTAAAATCACTTACACTTACCGACACCAGGAATATATTGAGTTCAGTAAGGCAGTCCGGCGATACCTCTTTGCAAAACCTGCTGCATGAATGGCAGGCGGGTAAAAGCATACTGGCTGCACAATACGCATTACCCGTTTCGGGAAGAAGGGAAGACCTGTTGCAAATTGAAACGGCCACCGAAACACGGGAAAAAGAGCTCGGCAGGAAAGCCGCCGCATTTCGTGACCAGCAATCTGCTTTACGTATCTCCATACAGGATATTCAAAAAAACCTGCCTCCAGATGCCGCCGCTATCGAATTTGTACGGTTTGGGCTATATGGCAAAACAGTACTTACAGACAGCATTATCTATGCAGCATACGTTCTGCTGAAGAATGATTCGGTGCCACACTTTGTTCCGCTATGTGAAGAAAAACAATTAGGAAAATACTTTTCACCGGCCGGAGGTACCAGCGCTATTAAATCTTTATACCGTAGTGATGCCGTGGATGAAGATGATAAACCATCGGTCTCCGGCGATAGCCTGTATGCATTAGTATGGAAACCGCTGCTACCCTGGCTCAATGGTATCAAAACAATAAACTATTCCCCGGCAGGCCTGTTACACAAGATCGCTTTTAATGCGTTGCCGGCAGGCGACAGCCAATTGCTGATGGATAAATATGAGCTGAACCAATATACAAGTATCCGGCAGCTTGCACTAAGCAGTATAAATGGAACTGCCACCAGCTCGATGATAGCCTATGGCGATTGCCTGTTTTCAATGGATAATGCTGCGGTCATTAATACGGAAAAAGCTGCCAGCTCTCCAGTTATCAGCACTACTATCTCCAGGCTTGCCACAACCGGTGGCTGGAAAGCCTTGCCTGGTACCGCTGAGGAAATAGTTGCCATAAAAAAATTATTTGAAAGCAATAATGTAACAACAAGCACTTACACACAGGCCGCAGCTACTGAAGAAGCATTTAAATCACTAAGTGGCCATTCACCATCTATTCTTCACCTGGCCACACATGGATTCTTTTTACCAGACCCCGAAAAAAAGAAAGAACAAGGATTTGCTGTTGATGAAAGAAATGCATTTACAATAGCTGATGACCCATTGCTGAGAAGTGGTATCGTATTATCGGGGGCTAACCGGGTATGGGGAGGTCAACCACCGATAGCAGGTCGTGAAGATGGTATCGTAACCGCCTATGAGATCGCACAAATGGACCTGTCCGCTACCGGGCTTGTAGTGCTCAGTGCCTGCGAAACAGCGTTGGGAGATATAAAAGGAAACGAAGGAGTATTTGGTTTACAAAGAGCCTTCAAACTGGCAGGAGTAAAAAACATGATCCTTAGTCTTTGGAAAGTGCCCGATGCTGAAACGGCAGAGTTGATGAGATCTTTTTATACCCACTATTTGCATGGAAGGACCGTACGGGAAGCGTTCAGCCTGGCACAGCAGGAGATGCGAAAAAAATACAAACCTTATTATTGGGCAGCATTTGTATTGATTGAATGACCTGTTATTCATTTTCCCTGTGTTTTTGCTGCTGCCTGAAAGAATGCGTAAATTAACAGACCATTCAAACCAAACGGTCTGTTGTGAAATTCATCCTGTCACTATACCTCCTTTTTTCTTCACTTACCACAACTGCACAGGATGTGGCGGACCTGGCAAAGCAAGCAGTGGACTTTTTTTTAAACCAGGAATATGAAAAGGCCATCCCCGCCGCTGAAAAAGCAGCCACCGGCATCAGGGAGTTGATGGGAGAGAATAATGATTTTTATATCGGCCTGGTCATCATTCAGGCCACCAGCCATGAAAACCTCTTTCAGTACCTGAAAGCGGAACAACTCTATATACAGGCTGGCGAACTAATAAAAAAGACCACAGGCGAAAATAGCATAACCTTTACCGCCTTCCTGCATAACCTGGCTTCGCTTTATTATAAAACCGGTCAGTATCAAAAAGCAGAAAATTTCTTTCTCCGGGCTATTGAGATAACTAAATCAATAGCCGGTGAAAACGATTCCACTTATGCCAGTACTCTCAACAGTCTTGCCGTATTATATGAATCAATGGGCCAGTACGAAAAGGCAGAACCCATGTTTCTCCAGGCGATTGGAATAAGAAAAAGGATTTTTGGAGAGAACCATCCGAACTATGCCACCGTGCTCAACAACCTGGCCATTTATTACAAAGACATTGGCCAGTATGAAAAAGCAGAACCACTGTTTCTCCAATCCCTTGCCATACGAAAAAAAACAATAGGCGAAAATCATCCTGATTATGCAGCCAGTCTTAATAACCTCGCCTCCTCCTATGAAGATCTTGAAAAGTATGAAAAAGCAGAATCGCTTTACGTCTTATCCGGAGATATTCGCAAAAGATTAAAGGGCCCCAATCATCCTGACTATGCGGCCAGCCTCAATAACCTTGCAGGACTATACACCGTGCGGGGGCAATATGAAAAAGCAGAACCATTAATGATAGGGGCAATGGAAATATGGAAAACAGTGTTGGGAGAAGATCATCCGGACTATGCACTTGCATTAAATAACCTCGGGGCATTTTATCGTAAAAGTCAGAAACAATACACAAAAGCAGAAGCATATTATATAAAAGCCATACAGCTTCGAAAAAAACTGCTGGGGGAAAAACACCCTTTAAGTGCAGACAGCCAAACAGACCTGGCATTATTATACCTGCAAATGAAGCAATACGGGAAAGCAGAGCCGTTATTAGTATCCGGGAGCACTATTTTTTTAGAGAACATGACTGGCACCTTTACCATCCTTTCAGAAAAGGAGAAAGGCAACTACCTTAAAAATAATATTTCGACACTTGACATCAATACCAGTTTCTTATACAACTATCCCAATGCTTCTGATTCTGTTATAAGAAACAGCCTGAACCTGTTGCTGGGTTTTAAATCCCTGGCATTGGCCGATACGAGGAATATGCTGGAGTCTGTAAGAAATAATAAGGATACCACAATCAAAAGAATACTTAATGACTGGCTGGTTCAAAAAAACCTGCTGGCCAGTCAGTATTCTCTACCTGTTGACAAACGAATACCCGGCATCAAAAAAATAGAAGAAGAAACAGAGATCATGGAAAAGGAACTGACCCGCCGCTCTGCTGCATTTCGCAACCAGCAATCCGCACTGCGCATTTCTATGAAGGATATCCAAAAAGAACTGGAAGAGGATGAAGCGGCAGTAGAATTTGTCCGGTTTAAATTATATAGTAAAGGACTTACCGATAGCGTACTGTATGCCGCATATGTTTTTGGGCGTAATGATAAAGCACCTCATTTTGTGCCGCTTTGCGAAGAAAAACAACTGGCCCGCTTCTTTACTAAAACCGGCAAAGCGATCGGGAATATAAAATCAATTTATGATGGAGAGCCTGTCAATAAAAGTACCGGGACAACTATTGGCGACAGCCTGTATGTGCTGATATTCAAACCGCTTCTGCCCTTTCTAAAGGGAGTAAGGAAGATCAATTACTCTCCTGCAGGGCTGCTCTACCGGATCGCTTTTCAAGCATTGCCCGCCGGAGATAGTCAGCGGCTGATCGACAAGTATGAATTGGACCAGTACATCAGCACCAGGCAACTGGCGCTACCAGCTGAAGCACCGGATAGCAATAAATCCATATCCCTTTTTGGCGACGCAGCCTTTACAATGGATAGTGTTTTAATGGTAAAAAAAATACCAGGCAGTGAAAAAGTATCGAATATTTATTCTTCGGCCATTACCCGCAGCAGCAACAGGGATGCATGGATCAGCCTGCCGGGCACAGCCAGCGAAATAAAAGAGATACAAACACTATTTGATAAACATAAAATAAAAGCAGTTTCTTATTCTCAGCAAATGGCTACTGAGGAACAGTTCAAAACACTAAATGGCAGCGCTACAGCTATTCTTCACCTGGCCACGCATGGATTCTTTTTACCTGACCCGGAGAAGAAAAAACCTGGCGGATTTGCCGCAGGCGAAAATGTTTTCAGACTGGCTGATGATCCTATGTTGCGCAGTGGAATCGTTTTAGCGGGCGTTAACCGGGTATGGAGCGGCCTGTCGCCAATAGAAGGACGGGAAGACGGAATAATAACGGCCTATGAAATATCACAACTTGATCTGAGAAACACAGACCTTGTTGTACTGAGCGCCTGCGAAACAGCGTTGGGCGATATAAAAGGAAATGAAGGAGTATTTGGGTTACAAAGAGCGTTCAAATTAGCCGGAGTAAAGAACATGGTCCTGAGCCTTTGGAAAGTACCTGACAGAGAAACAGCAGAACTGATGAAAATTTTTTATACAAATTACCTGGAAGGTAATACGGCAAGAAAAGCATTCAGTATGGCACAGCAGGAAATGCGTAAGAGGTACAGCCCTTATTATTGGGCAGCCTTTGTGCTGATAGAGTAAGAGCACTATTTATTTTACATACATCTTATCCTGGATAGCACTGACCTTATTCAGAAACGATACCCGGCTTTCCGGATCAGTAATTGTTCTCGAAAATTCTGTCGATGCATTAAGTACCGCAGTGTAAAGCCGTGTCAGCTCCAGGTAATTGCCGGCATACTCAGGGTTTTCTTTTTGTTTTTTCTCATCACTTATCCGGGCATCTACTACCGTTTGCATGGCATCCAGCACGGAAGCTTCATCTTTTAAACCGGCAATATCAATGGAAGGAATAGTGCTGATGTCTTCGGCAGGGGCCACAATTTGAGGAGTATCTTTTTTATTATTTCCACTACAGGAAATAAATAATAGAAATATGGCAAGCAGGCATGCCGCCGGCAGCACGGGTGGTTTCATAACAGGTCGTTTTGGTGTTACAGTAAGGTACGATTTGTTTTGAAACCCTTATCGCTTTATTCATGCACACATAACACCGGCACATGAGACTGGAATATTAGTTGTTTTGTAGAACTGGGTTTAAATAGGCCTTCCAGCAGTTTGTGTTTTTTAGGAATAGCAATCACAAGATCAATGTTATTCTTTTCAGCAAAATCCTGGATGCCGTCCTCCACGTCTTTGTTGTCAATAAAATGATAGACTGGCTTGCATTCCTCCAGAAGGGTATGCAGCAGGACTGATTGTTCGGGTGTTTCCGGTTTAAAATGTTTGTCGTGATAATCCACATTCAATACGTGCAACTCTGCCCCGAATGCACCAACAAAGTTTTTAATGATATGAGAAGGTGTGGTAGACACCACTTCCCTAAAATCGCAGGCAAAGCCGATCTTTTTAATACCAGCGCCAAATTGTTTACCTGGTGGAACGCTGATAACCGGCCATTTCAGATGGCGGATAGCAGTGAGTGTAGTGCTTCCAAACAACACTTTCTCCAGCCCGGAAGTCCCTTTCGCACCCATCACTACAGCAAATGGATGAATCCTTTCGCAAAGGTTTTCAAGCTCATCACTGGTATTACCAAGCACAGCTTCGGTGTAAACCTTTATAGAGCCGGAAGTAACATGCTCTACTTCTGTTTTCAATTTTTCAAGCCGCTCTTCAGCGCTTTTCTTTAGTTCGTCCACAGACACAAGAACGATCGGCGTATCTGAATAACTCACCGGTATCTGGTAAGCATTGAAAAGCAACAAACTGGCATTCACCGCTTTTGCCATATCAATACCATAATGCAGAGCATTAGTGGCAACGGGAGAAAAATCGGTAGCAATGATAATTGTTTTCATACCTGAAAGCTTTGTGTTAAAGCTAACAAGAGGTATGCCGGGAATGTATGACAGCCATCAGTCAGCAGAATGATTCTATTGTGGAAAACACTCCCCAGGGCATCTTACTGGCAAAATCAGCTTATGACAGATATACAACCCGCTTCTCTGAAGCCCCGCCACAAGTCCGGTGTTCGAAAAATGATACGGCACAACCTGAAAATTGATATGACCCCGATGGTGGACCTCGGCTTTTTACTCATCAGTTTTTTTGTGATCACTGCAGAACTGAGCAAACCTGTCGCTTTAAAGCTTAATATGCCCATAGATGGCCCTCCTACTGATTTGGGAATGTCCAATGCATTAACGATCATCCCGGATGCGGATAATACCATCTGGTATTATTTTGGAAAATGGGAAGATGCAGAAAAAGCAGGAACTATTTATACCGCAACATTTGCCGGAAGCAACAGCATCCGAAATGTGATAGCAGCAAAGCAGCAGCAATTAGACAACGATATCAAAAGCAAAGAAAAAAGAGATGGGTTGATGCTGCTGATAAAACCAACCCCCAATGCTTCTTATAAAAACCTGGTGGATGTGCTGGATGAAGCAACGATCTGCAGAGTGAAAAAATTTGCGGTACTAAAACTTTCTTCGCCAGAAGCAGCATGGCTTAAAGAGAAGGTGCAGTAAAGGCGCTATGGCGGCTTTCGGGATTTGAGTTATCTTTCGGCATAAGAATTCCCGAATGCTTTCAGATAAGATTTTTTCAGGGCGAAATACGGTATTATATGCGGCCATCGTTTTCGGTGTCTATATTATCTATCGCATTTCATTGATCGGGCTGGCAATGCCGGATGCCGGCGGAGTAGAAGGGAATATTATTTATTTTATTCAACGAATTCTTGACGGGCAGCCCTTTTATACCGACCCTGAAAAGGCGCCGTATGCCATTGCACAATACTCTCCCTCCTACTATTATATTGTAGCGGCAGTTGCCAGGCTGGCAGGTGCCGGACCAGATGATCTGTTGGTTTTAACAGGAGTGAACCGGTCGGTGTCGCTTTTTTTTAACCTGGGATATATAACGACTGTCTTTTTGATCTGCAGGACTATTTTTTCAGTTTCAGCAAAAGGTAGTTTTGTGGCAGCGGTGCTGTCTTTTATTTTTTTAGAGATCACTTCTTTTGGAAGGCCAGACAGCAGCAATCATTTTTTCTTCCTGCTCACCCTTTATTTTTTTATGAAGGCGCTGAAAAAAGAGGAAACGGGCGGAAGGTCTTTTTCACTGATAACAGGCGCAGCCATTTTTGCAGCAGTAGCTTTGTTTTCCAAGCAAACCTCCTTCGTGTTACCATTGATCATTGGAAGCTGGTTGCTTTGGAAAAAGAGATACAAGCAGCTTCTTTGGTTTTCAGGAGCCTGGGTGGTAGTGGTAGTTATATTTCTTT
>CAYUCU010000008.1:0-52316 GCA_964443345.1 uncultured Chitinophaga sp. | reverse complement strand
TGTGGTAAAGATGAACGACGGGTTCTCCGGTGAAGGCAATGCTATTTTTCCATACGAAGGAATTGACGAAGGCTCCGAGTGGTAGCAATGGATACAGGAAACTCTAGTTACCCATCTGAAGATAGTGGCAGGCGATCTTACCTATAAGGATTTTATGTACAAATTTCAGTCGATGGGCGGTATTGTGGAAGCATTTGTAGAAGGAGAGATCAAAACATCACCTTCGGTACAATGCAGAATCAATCCGTTGGGCGACTGTAAAGTGATCTCCACCCACGACCAGGAAGTGGGCGGCGAAAGCGGCCAGGTCTTTATGGGAGCGTATTTTCCGGCAAAGGAAGATTATGCTATTGAAATAGGAGAGTACGGATTGAAAGTGGCAGAGGCACTGCAACGAAATGGAGTGATGGGCCGCTTTGCCGTAGATTTTATTTCCGTAAAAGAAGCTGATGGCTGGAAGCATTACGCCATTGAGATCAACCTTCGAAAAGGCGGTACCACGCATCCCTATATATTATTGCAATTTCTTACGGATGGCGATTATGATTATGAAAACGGAATGTACCTGACGGCTAACCGGCAAACCCGTTACTACTTTTGCTCAGACAACCTGAGAAGTGAGAAGTATAAAGGAATCACCCCGCCCGACCTGATCGATATTGCAATGATGCACAACCTGCATTATGACGGCACCTCGCAGGAAGGAGTGATGTTTCACCTCATCGGCGCCTTATCCCAGTATGGCAAACTGGGAGTAGTTTGTATAGGCAGCACACCGGAAAGGGCCCGGAACTTCTATGAGCAAACCGTGAAAGTGCTGGATGGGGAATGCTGAGTTATTTTATAATCCCAGCACCTCTTTCAATTTTCCATACCCGCTTCTGCTTACCGGTACTTTAACCCCCGAACGCAGGATGGCCACATGATTATCCTTTTCATACGGATCAATACGGGTGATCTGCTGCACATTTACAATATAGGAGCGGTGGCACCGGGCAAACAATTGCCCGTCCAGTGATTGCTCAAAATGGGCCATCGTTTTATTCTTAAGGAAATAGCCTTCTGTAGTATGGATCTTTACATAATCGTCTGCTGCTTCTAAATAAAACACATCATGCACCGGTATGATCTTTATCTTACTGCCATTCTTCACTACGATCCGCTGGCTTTGTGAAGGAGACATGGAAGCGGATTCTATCAGGTCTTGTGTAGCCTTTTCTGTACTGCTTGTTTTTTGTTCTGCCCATTTGGTCAGCGCTTTATCAAACCGTTCCTGGTTAAAGGGCTTTAATAAATAATCCACCGCATGCGATTCAAATGCTTTAATGGCATATTCATCAAAAGCGGTGGTGAAAATAACGGATGGCGGCTGCTCGATCAGTTCCAGCATTTCAAAGCCGGTGATCTTCGGCATCTGTATGTCGAGGAAGATCAGGTCGGGCTGGTGCTGCTGAATGGCTTTCAGGCCTTCAAACCCATCACCGCATTCCTGCATCACTTCCAGGTGCGGGTGCTTTTGAAGAAATTCTTTTACTATACTTCTTGCCAGCGGCTCATCATCTATGATTATTACTTTGCTCATACGATTATTGTCTGGGGAATTTTTACTATGGTAATAAAGATATTATTTTTTGTTTCGGTGGTCAGCAGATCGGTACGGGCAAATAGCAGGTACAATCTTCTTTGAACGGATTTTAATCCAAAACCGGTCCCCTGTTTGGGTGAAGATGTTTCCGGGTCAAACGGGTTCATCACTTTTATGACAAGGCTGTTGTCTTCCTTTGCTGCATCCAGTTGTATCACGGTGTCGCCGGTGGTATCATACAGACCAAACTTGATCGCATTTTCCACTATGGGCTGCAGCAGGAGTGCGGGCAGTTTTAATGGCAGAATGCTTTCGTCAACATGGATAGCCGTGGCCAGCCGGTTGCCAAAACGAACTTTTTCTATATCCAAATATAATTGCAGGTACTGGAGTTCTTCCTGCAATGTCACCCATTGTGTTTCTTCTTTTTTGATGGTGCCTCTTAAAAAATCAGATAACTGCTGCACCATTTTTCTTGCTTCTTCCGGCCGGCTGCCAATAAGCGCATTGATGGAGTTTAAGCTATTGAATAAAAAATGAGGTTGCAGTTGCTGCCGCAGTTTAAATAACTCTGCTTCTTTTGCCAGTTTTTCAGCATCTGTTTTCCGTTCTTCTTTTTCCTGCTGCTCCTGCTGCCGGTACCAGAGAATGCTGATCATCGTCACACAGCCCAATAGCAGGAAGGCGATGCTGAACCGGATGGAAAGGGAATGGTGCAGCAGGTTATTGTACCCATCGTAGTGACTGAGTGCCAGCTTCAGCAACCATTTGGTGAGCAACAGCCAGATGATGGCAAGAAAAACGCAAATGGAAAAAATATTAATGTACTGTTGCCCTTTGGGTAAATAATAGCGCAGGGTATTCATCACCAGCAGGCAGGCCAGCAGCAAAAGTGTATTGGCAATAGAACTGTCGATAATAGCAGCTTTCCAGGGCAGGCCAAAGAAATTCAGCACCATTATATTATCAGCCATCATCACCAGCCAGCAGGAGATGAAGATGATGCGAAACCTGGTTATTGATAATGGTGAATTGGACATGTTCAGGCAAGGTTCAGCATTTCAAGCGTATTTCCAAACCGGATCTGCTCCGCTTTTTTATGAATGATATGCAGGTAGCTGTCCGCATTTTCTTTTTCTTCTATTCTGGAATAGAGTTCGGCGCCGTCTATCAGTTCCCGTAGCTGGTATAATTCGCTTACGCTGATAAACTGCCACTGCACGAGTTGCTGGTTGCGGTTAAAGAATATTTCTTCTTCTTTACCACCCAGCAGTTGTGCTTTATGAAAGGCTTCCTCTTTACTGTCGGCCAGTATCAGTCGAAGTTGTTCGTCAAACTGCGCTGTATGGCTGCCATCACCACAGATGATGCGAAAGACCATTTTTGCAAGGTACCAGTTCATGAGTTGTTGGTTATTGGTTGATTAGTTAATTAGTTTAATTGTTCGCCAGTTCTGCAGTTCACTGGTTATTCACTAAAAACTTCTTATATCAATTCCGCCGAATATCACGGTCCCTTTCAGCACCAGCACTTTTGGTGGCATTTCAGAAGGAGCGGTTACGGAACGTTTATCTTCCATTCCGCCAAAAATGGTAACGGCTTCTGATTTTACTTCCCAATTGGAAGGAACGATCAGTTTCGTGCCGCCAAAAACAGTAGTGATCTCGATCACCGCCTTTTCTTTAAAGTCGGCTTGTGAAAGATTTATTTCTGTGCCGCCGAAAATGTTTACAATATCACCGCCTTTGAAATCTTTGGAGAGAATATTTCTTTTGGCACCGCCAAAGATGGAAGTGGCATCTACAAAATCATCGTCGCTCCATGTTTCATCTTCATCCAGTATAGTGGCCCCCTGGCCAGCAGTCATATTTTTTTTTTCATCTGGTCCACCAAAGGTCCAGTTTCTTTTGCGGGGGCGCAGGATGAGCAGGCCTCCGATCACAATAAAGACCATGGGCCAGATATACCGGCGGATGGCCAGGTCCGGATAAATATCACGCAGCAGAAAACCGGTACCCACCAGTATCAGTATAAACCAGGCACCGCCACGAAAACCGTGCTTTAACCCAATAAATAATCCCAATGCAATGAGGAAGCTTTGCCAGCTGAATAATAAAGGAGGAAGATCAGGAACAGCCACCCTGATGAATGCCGCCACACCGATAAGAAGGATAAAAATACCCGTCCACACATGTCCGTGACCACTGCGGTTCGTCATATGATAATTGCGATGCTCTTCCCATTTTTGCCGGCGCTCTTCCCAATACTTTCTTCTCTCTTCCTTCCGCTGCTCACGCCTGTCCTTGTAGTTATCCATTCTTTCAAATTTTAAACAAAACTATGTGGTGTATAGTGAATGGTCAACAGGGAATGGGTACTATGCTGCCTTAAGTCGGTGAATGGCAGGAATGAAGGGGCGAAAAAGGATGGTGCCGGACAATCAGGACAGGGAACAGCTCCAGATCAATTGATACGGGTCGCTTTTGCCTTTGATACAGGTAAAAAGAAAGCAGGTGATAAAAGGCATATTGATATGTTCTTGTCCGTCTTCAAAATCAATGGCCATGGTGCCGCTGACATAGGTTTCCGTAGAAGAAGTTTCCAGCGCCTTTAAGCCGCGGGGGATTTGTTGCTTGCTGTAACCCAATTCGTACCGGCGGTAAGCTAATCTTTCAACGAGGTTTTGAACAAAAGCAGGCTCATCGAATGCTGCGGAGATGTGTAGATGTTTTTTCATAACAAGGCGATTTACTTGCCCGCCGTAGCCTTGTTCTAAATGAGGCGAAGGCGGATGATAACAACCCTTTTCTTTCTTCACCTTGACAACCCTTCACCGGGGTACTGTTATTTACGAATTAGATGCTGCCAGGGTCCTTTTTACTTACTAAGAGAATGTGAAAGCTTGAAAAGAAAAAAGGAGCGGTAACAGGGTTGGGGTAAAAACTGACCCGGGTTAGCTAAAAACCAACCCATGTCACCAAAAAGATGACACGGGTCAGAAAAAGATGACACGAGTCACCAAAAAGGTGACAGGGGTCGAAAAAAGAGGACATGAGTCACGAAAAAGGTGACAGGAGTCGGAAAAAGATGACACGAGTCACCAAAAAGGTGACAGGGGTCGGAAAAAGAGGACATGAGTCACGAAAAAGGTGACAGGGGTCAAAAAAAGATGACATGAGTCGGAAAAAGAGGACATGAGTCAGAAAAAGAGGACATGGGTCAGAAAAAGATGACAGGAGTCGGAAAAAGATGACATGAGTCGGAAAAAGAGGACATGAGTCGGAAAAAGATGACATGAGTCGAAAAAAGATGACAGGAGTCAGAAAAAGATGACAGGAGTCGGAAAAAGAGGACAGGAGTCAGAAAAAGATGATATGGGTAGGGCAGGAACCAAAAAACCGCCCCGGTTACTACCAGGACGGTTTGTATAGAAATGATCAGTAAGTCTAAAAATTAAACCTCAAACCCAGTTGTAACTGCCACCGGGATAACAGGTCGGGACTGTCGATAAAAGTGGTTTTTAAAGACGGGTCAAACTGGTAAGTAGGTGCATTATTATTGTATGACACAGACAACGGCTGGTAGTAACCGGAAGTAGTGGCATATTTACGTACACCCCATTTGCTGCTGAGCAGGTTGCCAAGATTGACCACATCTATACTAAATTGAAAACTTTGCTTTGTTTTTGGATTCACGATAAGATCCTGAAGAATACGAAGGTCCAGTTGGCTGTACCACGGCGTTTCACCACCATATTTTTCTGTATGTTTTCCTCTTAATCCACTCAGGTAATCATCCTGTGCAATAAATGCTTTAAATGCCTGGCGCTGTGTGGCCTGGTTTTGAATATTACCGTTTACATCCAGTAAGTTGGTAAAGGTCATATTATCTATTTCAGCATCTGTAGGCACATACAGCAAGTCGTTGGTGCCTGTTCCATCGTTGTTGATGTCGCCACCATAAACATAAGCAAAACGGTTTCCGGAAGTCCAGGAGCTGAAGAGAGAAACAGTGGTGCCCCATTTCTTAGCTTTTCCATAATCAAATCTTTGAGAAGCGGCGATGATGAACCGGTGTTTATTGCCATACAAGGAGTTGGAATTAATGGCTGTATTGGCATTATTCAAAATGGGATTGCGGTCGAATGCATCACTGGAAATTTCAGCAGAAATGGAGCTGGCATCTTTGGCTACACCAAAGTTATAAGCCGCCATTACAAACAACCCTTTTTTAAAGTTTTGTTGTGCCTGCAGCGACAGGTTGAACTGGTAGCCTTCTTTTGTATTCGTAAATACATAGGTGTTGGCGGCTCCCTGGTTAGCAGGAAGATATACACTTCGCTTATCACCAGTGCCGGAATTCAATACACCTGTTGGGGTGCCTAACTTATAGTTGCGCACCATCATGGCATTTACATCTTTAGTATAGGCCACATCTATGGTGAAGATAGTACCGGAAGGAATTCTGAAATCGGTACCAATATTGGTACGCCATACCTGCGGCCATTTAAAATCAGGCGCAGTTACACAATAGAAAAAGCTGAACGGGTTGCCGATATGATTGCCCAGCCATACAAACGGGAAGCGGCCGGTAAATAAACCAGATCCACCGCGAAGCTGAATGGTCTTATCACCTTTTACATCCCAGTTAAAACCTACTCTTGGTGAAAGCAGGGGTTTCCTGGTTGGCAGCTTGGTATTGTCCAATGCTTTGCCGGGGCCATTTTGAATGGGCTTACCGTCTGCATCAAACAAGGTCAGGTTGTCGGTATTGGAAAAAGTGGGAGAGAAGAAATCTGTAGTACCGGTATAGTTGCCGCTACCGTCGAAATTGGGACTTTCATATTTGAATTTATTTTCAAAATACACCGGCATGTCCATTCGCAGGCCAATGGTCAATTTGAAGTTCTTACCAGCTTGTATCTCATCCTGGGCGTATGCGGAAAATTGACCTACTGTTAAATAATACCAGGCCCATTTATCTGCGGCTGCCCTGTTTTTGGCATAGGCCACATCCACATCAAGCGGGTAACCGGTTGCAAAAGGAGGAAAGTCAAAAACAATTGGTCTTCCGGTAGGCACACTGTCTTTAAACTTTTGAATATCCACATCATTAAATAATGTTGGCCCATAACCTGTAAGATTGAATGAGTTGGCAAACTTGAATGATTCAAAAGAAGCACCGAAAGTAAAGCTGTGGTTCTTTTTATACAGGTTAAAATCATTGGTGATCTGGAAAGCATCCTGGTTCAGCCGGTTGTTGATAGAAAAAGGTTCATGTCCGGCGATAATGTAACGGGTATTATTTTTAGAGATATTCACTACCGGGAATGGTGTGGAGAAAGGATTGCGGCTGTCGCGGAATGTAGTGTACACAATTCTCAGTTTGTTGGCCGCATTGCCTTTGAAATTGGATTTCAATTCTGTGCCGAAAGAATTCAGTTTATTTACGATCTCATACCCGGAATTCCGGAATTGCAGGGTGGTATAATCCGGGCCGCGGCGGCCGATAGCGCTGGGGTGTGCCGGTTTATCTTTTTTTGCATCCAGTCCGTTATAGGTAAATGATAATTTGTGAACGGGGCTGATGTTCCAGTCCAGTTTTGCCAGCCACTTGTAGTTGGTTTGATCATGTGTAAAACCCTGGTAGGGGCCGGTCTCATATTGGAATCTTGTTCTTAATATATTACTTACAGCCTGCAGGTCGGATTCCAGTACACGGGATGTATTTGACTTACCGGCATTAGAGGCATTTTGTGCCACATAGCTGGTAGCGCCATCACTGCGCTGTTCTGTTTCAAAGCTGAGAAAATAAAAGAGCTTGTCTTTTTTTAATGCGCCACCCAATGCAAAACCTGCCTGTAACTGAGTAAGGTCTGGTACTACCAGTTTTGTTCCGGATACTTTTTTACCTGTAAAGGATTTATTCCTGTAAAAAAGATAGGTGGTCCCGGTAAACCGGTTGCTGCCTGATTTAGTAACAGTGTTGATACCAGCGCCGGTAAAACCAGCCTGTGTAACATCATAAGGTGCCAGGTTCACCTGTATCTGCTCGATCGCATCTAATGAAATAGGCTGTGCATTGGTTTGTCCGCCGGGAGTAGGTGCATCCAAGCCAAAAGGATTATTGAAAACAGCACCATCCAGTGAAAAGTTATTGTACTGACCATTTCTGCCGCCAAAAGAAAGTCCGTTATAAGTAGCCGAGGCAGAGGGGGACAAACGTAGAAAGTCATCAGCTGAACGGGAGATCGTTGGCATCGTTTTTAATTGCCGGTTGCTTATATTGGTGGAGGCGCCGGTTCTTTTATCGTCGAATATCTTAGACCTTGATGTAACAGTGACACCAGTAAGTACTGTAGCCGTTTCCTGCATTGTAAATTCAACAGTATTATTGAGGCCGAGTTCCAGGAAGATATTTTCTGAAACAGCCTGCTGGTGACTTACATGATTGACAGTTACCTTGTATGGTCCGCCCACCCTGAGGTTGGGAACCGTAAAACGGCCATCGGCTTTTGTTATTAAAACCTGTTTGATGCCGGCATCAGGAAACTCTACGGTCACGGTTGCAGAAGCGAGGGCAGTTCCTTTCGCATCTTTTACCACACCGCTTAGTGTAGCAGTTGTAACCTGTGCGGATAACGAGATACTTAAAAAAAACGCTGCAAGGGTGAAGCTCAGGCCCTGCAAGAATATTTTATGTTTCATTGCCTTATAATTTTGCACAAAGTAAAGCACATTAATAAATTGTTAACAGAACAATTGTGCACAGGATATGAACCCTGGAAAAAAATTAATATTGGCGGAAGATTTTTTTTTGTAGTGACGTGGCGGAGTAATAGTAAATATATGATAATGATAAGGAGGGATAATGCCGTACCTACTGCCAAAAGAAAAGTGCTATAGTTCGGAAATTTCTAACAGTTGTTTCAGTATGGAAAAAGTGTGGGGTTCGACTGTCTCAAAATGTAACATCTGAATTCTTTTAAAGGTTTGTTGATGACAGCGCTTGCCAGGTACATAGTTGTTTCAGGCAAAAACTTAGCATTCAGAAGTGCTTTGGTCACTTTTTCATCCCCGTAATACCGGCGGCAATTGCGGATGTCATCCACATCACCCCGTTCAAATACCCGTTCAATTACGAAATTGGCTTTTGCATCGTAATCAATATTTTCAAATACCACATCCCAGAAGATGCGCTTATGAAATACGGGCTTTGCTTTTTCAGACATGGAATAAAGATACTATAAAATAATTTTTTGCCCTATCCTGCTATTTCATCAATTCAAACCGATCACCGTCAAACAAACCTTTATCACTCAGTTTCAGATGTGGTATCACCAGTAAGGCCATAAAGGATAGCGTCATAAACGGGGAGCCCAATGTGGACCCAGCCTCCTTCGCTGCTTTGTCTATCAGGGAATATTGTTCAGCGATTTTATAACCATCTTCATTACTCATCAGCCCGGCCACAGGCAACGGGACGATCATTTCAAGATCATCCCCGGAAAAACTAACCCCTCCTTTATGTTCGATCACCAGGTTTACAGCAGCACAAATACTTTCATCATCCACACCTACGGCCACAATATTGTGACTGTCATGCGCCACAGAAGAAGCGATGGCCCCTTTTTGTAATCCAAAATTTTTAATGAAGGCCCTGGCTGCAGGTGTATTGGAATAGCGGTTTACTACAACTATTTTTAAAATATCCCTGTCCGTATCACTAACGATCTTTCCATCTGTCACCTTTGGTACAAAGGGAAGCCGGTTGGTGATCAGTTGTCCGTCGAGGGCCTCAATAACCGGGATCTCCTTTTCCTTTTTCCAGGGCACTTCAAAATCAGCGGTTTCTTTTTTAGTACAGGAAAAATTATTCACCACACCGGATTTCGTTGTTTTAATATTCGATACTCCATTCTCTGCCACCAGTTCCCCATCAATAAATGTTTTTACCACTTCAAAATGTTCCAGGTCTTTTACTACAATAAAATCTGCCGCATCACCTTCCCGCAATAAACCGACATCGAGTTTGTAATGATGTACCGGGTTTACACAAGCCGCTTTCAATATTTTAAACAGGTCAATGCCTTTGGCAACCGCTCTTGCACAAAGCTGGTTGATATGCCCCAGTACCAAACTATCCGGGTGCTTATCATCGCTGCAAAACATCATCATACCCGGATGATCGTTCAGCAGTCCGATCAATGCTTCAAAATTCTTTGCCGCACTTCCTTCCCGGATAATGATCTTCATTCCGTATTGCAGTTTGTCTGATGCTTCTTCGGCAGTGAAACATTCGTGGTCGGTGGAGATGACGGGCCCGGCCTCCCCCGCCTCCCTGCCCTCCGAAGGAGGGTTCCCAGACTCCGCAGTTGTTAGACTCTTATTGCTATCGGAGTCTAAAGCCCCTCCTTCGGAGGGGTTTGGGGAGGCTATCCCTTCCGCCCCGGCGGACAAGTCGGAGGCCGGGGAGGCTTGAATGTATTGTTTTGCTTTTTCCCCCCGCAATCCCGGCGCATGCCCATCCACCGGTTTTCCCAGGCGGATGGCAGCAGCGATCTTCTTCATCACCTCTGCATCTTTGAATAACACACCGGGGAAGTTCATCATTTCGCTCAGGTATTTTATTTCATCCCTTTGCAACAACTTTTCTACATCCGTTGAATCTAATGTTGCTCCCGCTGTTTCAAAAATAGTGGCAGGCACACAACTGGGAGCGCCAAAATTGAATTTGAACGGCACTGTCTTTCCATTTTCGATCATAAATTCCACCCCTTCCATGCCGCAGACATTAGCGATCTCATGCGGGTCGCTTACAGTGGCCACTGTACCATGCACCACTGCCAGTTTTGCAAACTCAGATGGGACCAGCATCGAACTTTCTATATGCACATGGCTATCGATGAAACCGGGAAGCAGGTAGCGGGAAGCGGGAAGTGGGGAGTGGGAAGATTCTTGTATTGAAAGGATCTTTCCATTTTCAACAGTGATAGTGGCCGGGTAGATCCGCTGCTGGTGCATATCAACAAGATGACCGCTTATAGAAAACGAAGACATGGTTTTTGATTTTCGTAAAGGTAAAGTACTAACTTTCAATCCCGATAGCCCCTGGCTCCGGCTAATTTACACCACAACCACTTTATTATGAGAAAACTGTTCTTTCTGCTGTTGACGATTGCTTTCACAGCAGCACAGGCACAAAAAAATAAGCCTGTACCTGTCATTGCTACAGACAATACGGATTCTGTAGTATTATCCAAGACCAAATACCGGCTGGTAGGCCCCTGGCGGGGCGGACGAAGCGGTGCAGTAACGGGTAGTTATAAAAACAAGAACACTTTTTATTTTGGCGGCACAGGCGGTGGCGTTTGGAAAACTACCGATGGCGGCAGCAACTGGAAAAATGTGTCTGATAAATATTTCGGCAGCACAATCGGTGCGGTAGCCGTTGCCCCATCCGATGAGAGTGTGGTATATGCGGGTGAAGGCGAAAACACTATGCGGGGAAATGTGAGTGAAGGACTTGGTGGTATGTGGCGCAGTGAAGATGGTGGTAAAAGCTGGAAGAACATCGGTTTGAAGGATGGGCGTCATATCATCCGGATCGTTATTCATCCAAGAAACCCGGATATTGTTTGGGTGGCTGTGATGGGCCATTTGTTTGGCCCTAATGAAGAAAGAGGCGTTTATAAAACAACGGATGGCGGTAAAACATGGAAGCGGACCTTGTTTGTAAATAATCAAACGGGCTGCAGCGACCTGGTAATGGAACCCGGTAACCCGAATGTTTTTTATGCCGGCACCTGGCGGCTCATCCGTACCCCTCATTCATTAGAAAGCGGGGGCGATGGCAGCGGTTTATGGAAAAGTACCGATGGGGGTGAAACATGGATGAATGTATCTGCTAAAAAAGGATTGCCAAAAGGCGTATGGGGCATTGTGGGTGTGGCCATTGCCCCGTCCAATACGGACAAGATCTATTGCATACTGGAAAATGAAAAAGGCGGCTTGTATTCCAGCAGTGATGGTGGCGAAACATGGGCTTTGCAAAGCAGCGATAACAATATCCGGCAGCGGGCCTGGTATTATACCAAAGTATTTGTGGACCCGAAGAATGAGAACAAAGTATATTGTCCCAATGTTGGGTTTATGATCAGTACAGATGGCGGCAAAACATTCCGTGGCATCAGCACTCCGCATGGCGATCATCATGATCTGTGGATCGACCCGGAGGATGGCAACCGGATGATCGTGGCAGATGATGGTGGTGCACAGGTAAGTTTTGATGGCAGTGCTAACTGGAGTACCTATCTCAATCAGCCCACGGCACAGATATACCGGGTGTCCACCGACAATTCTTTTCCGTACCGCATACTCGGTGCACAGCAGGATAATTCAACATTAAGAATTAAACACCGGACCTATGGTGCTGGTATAACGGACCGTGACTGGGAAGTAACTGCAGGCAGTGAAAGCGGTTATGTGGTGGCCGATCCGCTGAACCCGGATATTGTTTACGGCGGCAACTATGGCGGTTATCTATCACGACTGGACCATAAGACCGGGGAGAACCGTGCTATTAGTGTGTGGCCGGATAACCCGATGGGTGCCGGTGCGGATGTATTGAAATATCGTTTTCAATGGAACTTCCCGATCTTCTTTTCACCCAATAACCCTAAAAGATTGTATGCGGCAGGCAATCATTTATTCGTAACCGAAAATGAAGGGGCCAGCTGGCAGGAGATCTCTCCTGACCTGACCACCAACGATAAAAGCAAACAGGGCCCAAGCGGTGGACCTATTACAAAGGATAATACTTCCGTAGAGTATTACTGCACCATTTTTACAGCGGCCGAAAGTAGTTTGGAGAATGACCTGCTCTGGACCGGTAGTGATGATGGACTGATCCATGTAAGCAAAGACGGCGGTAAGAATTGGGAGAATGTGACACCAAAGGAGGCACCAAAAGCCATCATGTGGAATTGTATAGAAACAGACCCGTTTAAAAAAGGAGCTGCTTATTTTATTGGCACCCGCTATAAGAGTGATGATTTTGCCCCATATATATACAAGACGGAAGATTATGGCAAAACCTGGAAGCTGATCGTAAATGGCATTAACCGCCTGCATTTTACAAGAGCTATGCGGGCCGACAGAAAGAGGGCCGGCTTGCTGTATGCAGGAACAGAATATGGTATGTACATCAGTTATGATGACGGGAACAGCTGGAAGAAATTTCAACTTAATTTGCCGGAAGTACCAATTACTGATTTGGCGATCAAAGAAAATGATCTCATTGTGGCCACACAGGGCAGATCAATATGGGTGCTGGATGACCTGGGGGTGGTGCAGCAACTGAACGCTGGTATTACCAGTAAAAACCTTCATGTATTTAATAACAGTAGTGCCTGGCGCATTTCAGGAAATCCGTTTGCAGGCAACTTTGGTACTAACCGTAATGCAGGTGCTAACCCGCCCAATGGCGCTGTGATCAATTATTATGTAAAAGAAGTGAAAGACAGCACCAAAGCATCGGTAACCTTGTTTGATAAAAACAAAAACAAGATCAGGACCTATTCCACCGATGCGAAGGAAGCTGCTGATAAGATGGAAATGAATAAAGGCATGAACCAGTTTGTATGGAACCTGCAATACCCCGCCTCGGAAAGAATAGAAGGGATGATACTCTGGAACGGTTTACCCGGAGGCATTGTAGCCCCGCCCGGTGAGTACCACTATTCACTTAAAGTGGGGATGGATTCTGCTGAAGGCAGGTTTACAATAAAAGCTGATCCCAATTATAAAATAACACAATCAGAATATGAAGAGCAGTTTTCCTTCCTGGTAAAAGTAAAAGACCAGTTTGATGAAGTGCAACAGGCCATTAAAGACATCAGGGCATTGCGTACTCAAATGAATGATTTTACGGGCAGGCAGCAAAAGGATTCAGTAAAGGAGATCAAAACAATGGTGGATAGTATCAATAAACAACTGACCGGCATAGAAGAAAAATTATACCAGACAAAGGCCAAAAGCGGGCAGGATGTGCTGAACTATCCCATACGGCTGAATGATAAGCTCAGCGGCTTGTTTGATGCGGCCAATAGTGGTAATATGGCACCTAGTAAACAGGTGAAGGAGGTGTTTGCCGATCTGTCTGCGCAATGCAGGGAGCAATTGAATAAACTGAAGACGATCAAAGAAACGGATATCGGGAAGCTCAACCAGCTGATAAGGGAGAAGGCCGTTCCGGTGATCGGGCTGAAAAGCGAAGAGAAATAAAAAAGGGCTTCTTCGGAAGCCCTTTTGTTTATGAGGATAAATTTATTCTCTTGGTTCGTTCTTTCATCAGTGCAATAGCCTCTTCTTTGCTGGAAAAGGTATTGTTGATATTGACCAGGTTGTCTGCCAGCTTGTCATATCGTTTGGTCATCAGCCATACAAAAATGTGCAGGTAGTGTATGCCATCGAATATGAGCGATTTCTTTTGAGCAAACTCATCCTGTAGTTTTAAAAACTCACCTGGTATCTCTGTATAGTGCATGGCCGGACGAAGGTGATGCACCGTGTGATAACCATCATTCCAGCACATTTTATTGTATTTGGTATTGATACAATTGATGGCACTGGTAAAATTGTTTTCGGGGTCAGCTTTATCAATAAAAGAATGCTGCGCCCAGTTGCCCAGCATCATTACAATACGGGCAAACACAAAAGGAATGATAAAGACGAACAGGGTGGCTTTAAAATTTACAAAAGACATGCCCACACAAAACAGGTAGAAAGATATTTCGCCATAGCTGAGGCGCATATATAATTTCTTTCTTTTACGGTTGAAAAGATACATGAACGTATCCCTGAAGCCAAGCACTAAAAAACGGCCTACATATTTTAAAAAATCCCACAGGCTGTCCCTTTTATAAGCAAGGGTGCTGCTGGCATCGTCCGGCATATTATTCTCCACATGGTGCATGGCCATATGATGTACAAAATAGGTTTCCGGAGTGTGGCCAAAAAAAGGACATACGACCCAAATGACGTAATCGTATATCCACATATAGCCTTTCTTAAAAAGCTTGCGGTGACTGATGCAATGAAGCATCAGGCCAAACCGGCCTTTGAAATACATCTGGGAAACATAGAAATAGGGGATATAGAGCAACCACCAGTACCATCCCTGGAGCAAAGGGGTATATAAAATAACAGCTGCAGGTAAAACAAGAAGATGTATGGCGGTCAGCAAATGAATAAAGGGGAGGTCCCTTTTATCACTCATGAAGCGGAGCCAGAATTTTTCGTACCGGCTGAATTCTTTAGGTTCTGTGTACACGGGATCCGTAATAGCTGTCAGTGCCTTCATTCAAAAATTATATAAGTAGTAACGAGAAATGATGTTCCAAACGAATACCCGAAAAACTATCTGCTTGATTCTCAGGAAAAGAGGTTCGTTTTGCGAAGCCAAAAGTACTGCATTCTGCCTGAAAAGGCTCATTTGTTTAGGAGGTATTTGAAATGATTTTGATCAGGCGGCAGCACTGAAATTTACATCTTAAGTGCTGGCTTTACAGCTCTTACACCGGTAGTGGCACCGCCTTCCAGTGTCAGGTTCACGGGCTTATTGGTTTGCCAGGCACCCCTCGTAAAGTCGGGTATGTCCACCGTCTTCGATCTTTTGGAAACAGACCGCTCGCTCAGCGGAGTGATACAACTCCAGGAAGCGGCGTCATACACATCCTGGTCAAGCGGCAGGCCATTGCGGAGGCAATCAATAAGCCGCCAGTCCATGATAAAATCCATTCCGCCATGCCCGCCTACTTCTTTGGCAATGGCACCAATATGTTTTACAATAGGTAGTGCATAGGTTTCTTCCAGTGATTTTAATTCTTCCGGTTTCAGCCAGCTATGGCCAAATGCAATACGCTGCGGACCGGGCCATTTTTGTGCAGCCCCTTTTGTACCACTCAATAAATGTATCCGGGAATAAGGACGTATAGTAGATACATCATGCTGTACCATGATCGTTTTGCCTTTAGCAGAACGGATCAGTGTCGTATTCATATTGCCGCGGTAAGGCTTATCGGTATATTGTTTAAAGAATTCATCTTTTTCCGCCAATGCAGTTGCCATATTGTTCATGGTAAAATCGCTGGTGCTCATGCTTACCAGGTGCTCCAGCTTATCGCCCCTGTTGATGTTCATGCATTGTGCCACCGGCCCCAATCCATGAGTGGGGTACAGGTTGCCATTGTTCCCGATATTCTCTTTAAGGCGCCACATATCTGCATAGGCCTTCTTATTAAAGAGCCAGTCTTTGGTAAGGTCATGTATATAGGCCCCCTCTGCATGAATGATCTCTCCAAATAACCCCTGTCTTGCCATATTCAATGTAAGCAGTTCAAAAAAATCATAGCAACAATTTTCCAGCATCATGCAATGCCGTTTTGTTTTCTCTGATGTTTCTACCAGTTCCCAGCATTCGTCAATGGTTTTTGCAGCAGGTACTTCTGTAGCAGCATGTTTGCCATTCTTCATAGCATACACAGCGATGAGGGTGTGCAGGTGCCAGGGTGTAGGCGTGTACACCAGGTCAATATCATTGCTTTCGCATACCGCTTTCCAGCCTTCTTCCCCGGAATATTCTTTTGCTTTGGGCCGCTGCATTTTCTCCAAAGTCTTTTGCGAAGCAGCCACCCGGTCGGAATATTTATCACATAGCGCCACAATTTCAATTCCATCAATAAAACTTAACCGCTCCACCGCTTCTGAACCCCGCTGTCCCAAACCAATGACCCCGATACGAACCGTTTCTATTTTTGGCGCTGCATAACCACACATATTAAACCGCTGGCCTTTACTTTCCATTGCTGTTGAAAGGTCCATCTGTTCATCAGTGGCCCCTGTTACCCTGGCGAGGGCCGGAAGACCAGCAGCCAGTACACCACTGCCAATAGCCATACGGCGGAGAAATTTTCGGCGGTTATTATCCATACAGTTACTTTATTGTAACTGCAAGTTGCTTAAAAATGCGGAGAAAGGATGGCCGTGAATAAAATCAGGCAATCGATTGAGGGCACCTGTTATTTCGTCATAATGACAGTATAGGAGAACTGTTGTTGAAAAGGAGCAGCCGTTTTCTCCGGTTTGGCAACCAGGAAGTTGTTTTGAATGGCTTGTTCCCTGATAGTACCCACCAGCCGGTCATCATCATCAAACAGGAACTCTGTTCCATAAGACTGGAATCCCGGCGCTTCAAAATGAATATGAATATGTGCCGGAAGATCGCTGCGGGGATAGCCGGAAGGCTTGGTGGTGTGCAGTTCAAACTGGCCGTTCTTATTTGTTTTTACATAGCCAAATAAACGGGCATGGCGGAAGTCTCCTTCATTTCCGCCTACATGGGGTGCATCTGCCGCATACCATCCACGGGCATCAGTCTGGTACAGGTAAACCAATGCATTCGATACCGGCAAACCATCTTCCCCTTTTACAGTACAAAGCACTTTTATTTTTTTTCCGGGTTCGTCAGCACTGGTTATTACAAGAATGGCATCGGTACTATATTTTTTTATCAGCTCCCGGAATGCTGTGGCAGGATGCAGTGCCAGGTATTTTTTATCAGATAAAATACCGGAGACTGATGCGGAACCATTTTTTAGTTTGGCTTCCACCTCTTTTATAGTAACTGTACTGTCTTTTTGGGCACAACTGGTCAGGTTACCCGCAAGAAAAAGCAGGGAGAGAAAGGACAATTTCATTTGGCAAGTTTATACAACCAAGTTAAATCGTTCCGTGCCGGAATAGCAGACAGACTTGATGAATGGAAGAATGTTCCTGATAAAAGGAACTTATTCATCCTGGAGGCCGGGCCTTCTTTCTTTCGTTCGTTGTACTGATTGCTCGTGCCGCCATTCTTCTATTTTTTTATGATCACCGCTCATCAGTATATCAGGAACTTTCCAGCCCCTGAAATCTTCGGGCCTTGTATATACCGGCCGGGCAAGCAGATCATCCTGGAAGGAATCGGTAAGTGCAGATGTTTCATCATTCAATACTCCTGGTAGCAAACGGCCAATAGCATCTGTTAAAATGGCGGCGGGTAATTCCCCACCACTTAATACATAGTCGCCGATAGAGATCTCTTTGGTCACAAAATGTTCCCGTATCCGTTCATCAATGCCTTTGTAGTGACCGCATATCAAAAGGAGGTTTTCTTTCAATGATAAGCTGTTCGCCATTTTCTGGTTGAAATTCTCCCCATCTGGTGTCAGGAAAATGATCTCGTCGTATTTTCTTTGCAGCGACAGTTCTTCGATGGCTTTTGCCAGCGGTTCACACATCATTACCATGCCGGCGCCACCGCCGTACTGGTAATCATCCACCATGCCGTATTCATTTATGGCCCATTTGCGGAGCTGGTGTACCTGCACGGTCAGCAATCCTTTTTCCTGTGCCCGTTTCATAATGCTGTGCTGAAAGGGGCTTTCCAATAATTCCGGTATTACAGTGAGGATGTCGATATGCATGTGGCAAAGATATAGAAGTGCTTAGTTGCAGGACACATCCACCGAACTTCTTCCTTCGTTCACGGCTTTATCTTTTGCGATCACTTGTATTTTGTAGCTAACACCTGAAACAGCGGTGATGGATTGATTAAAGGTTGTGGTATTGCCCGCAGGATATAAATGCACATCCATCAGCAGGGCGCCGGTATTAGTGTTGCTGACATGAATATGCACTTCGGCGATATAATTATTATCGGTGATGGTGCCACTGATAGTTATTGGCTGACCGGCTGTAAAGACCTGGTTATTGGTGGGGGTGCTTAGTGTAACAACCGGCAACTGATTGTCATTAACAATTGCGGGATCTTTTCCGCAGGAAATAAGCAATACTAATAACAGGGCCGACCATGTTTTCATATTGTCAAATTTACTAAAAAAGGGTAATGTTTACTATTCCGCAGCAGGAGCTCAGATAAAAGAAACCCCCGGAGAACCGGGGGTCGGCATTGAAACAAAAACCAACGATAGCTCATGAACTGAGCTACAAAGTGTCTTTTAGCACTCTCATATCAAAAGTAGCAGGGGATATAGTTGCGGCAACTGACAGTTGTCATACTTCAGGCTGATTCATATCAACCCGTCTTTTTTTCAGGAATAAATAACAGGTAAACAGGGATGATATGATTAAAGTCAGTTTTTTAGGTGTGTCATCTGGTTATTTTGCTGCCGAAAGGCAAAGTATAAAGTATTATGATTGAATCTTATTCTACGGGGATCACGGAAGATTCTTGTGCTGCTGATATTGTGAAACAGCATTACAGAACAGCGACTGTTTTCAAAAAATACGGGATCGAGTTTTGTTGCGGGGGTAAATGGCCTCTCAAACTTATTTGTGAAACAAAGGAACTTAATAAAGAGGAACTGCTGTTTGAATTGCAAAAAGCAACCAGGAATATCAGCATCTCCGGAGCATTACCGTTTGAAAACTGGAAGATTGATTTTTTGACAGAGTATATTACCAATGTCCATCACGAGTATTTGAGACAGTCGCTGCCGGCCATCAGCGAACAATTACGGCAGTTTGTTTCGGAGCATAGCAAAAAGTATCCTCAGCTGGTTGAAGTGGAGACACATTTCAGTTATCTGAACAAAACGATGATCCCCCACCTGGTACAGGAAGAGGAGATCATCTTTCCCTATATCCGCCAGATTTCCCATGCTTATGAAAGCCGGGAATCCTACGCCAGCCTGCTGGTACGCACCCTGCGCAAGCCTGTGGAAGACATCATGCACCAGGAACATGAAATACTGGAAAAAGTGCTGCGCAAATTCCGGTCTCTTACCAATAATTACACACCGCCGGAGGCTTCCTGTACCAGCCACCGCCTGTCCTATTCTTTATTGCGGGAACTGGATGACGACCTGGTACAGCATGTTTATCTCGAAAATGAAATACTTTTTCCAAGGGCCATTGCTATGGAAAAGGAATTGCTGGAAAGATGATAAAGGGACCTTCACGTTACTGCCTCTGCAAAAAAACATCCGCCTCCCCAAGCCATTGGTTTAGCCCGGAATCTTTTTTATACTTAATTTGTTGCCGAAACCGGGTTCTATGTTCAAGTTAAACAAGCGGATCGTCACAGGGCTTGCCATTCTCGTTTTTATAACGGCACTGGCTTTGGCATTCCTTTTCAACAGTTATGAGCTGGCTGTAAGTGGCATGCTCATCATCATCCTGCTGACGGCTTTTATTCCCGGGTGGAAATCAACACTGGTGGCCGGTGTGGCTGGCATGGTGGCAATGACAGCGCTTGTTCTCTATTTTAAGGATGATAAGAATGATATTACAAAAGAGCTGCTGTCACAGGTGTATTCTCTTTTTGTTATCCTGTTTGCCGTTATCATTGTTTTTTTTCTGAAAAGGCTCCAGGAGCGGTTTGATTATGAAAAAACGCACATGGCATCTTTGTTTGAAAACGCCACAGAAGGAATACTACTGACAGATAAATCCGGACGCATCGTATTAGTAAACCCGGCAGCAGAGCGGATGTTTGGTTATGACGGACATGAATTACACGGAGAAAAGATCGAAAAACTGATACCACAGCGTTTTCATGGCAAGCATACCGTACAAAGGGATGGGTTTTATAACAAGCCATCCAACCGTTCTATGGGAATCGGCAGAGATTTGTTTGCCCGCCGTAAAGATGACGGCGAGTTTCCGGTGGAAATAAGCCTTAGTCACTATAAGCAACGAAATGAAGTATTTGTCATTGCATTTATCGTAGATATCACCGCCCGTAAAGAGATCGAACAAAACCTGATCCGGCAAAAAGGAGAACTGGAAAAGATCAGCAACGACATCCGGAAACTGAATGCTGACCTGGAAGGAAAGGTGGAGGAGCGAACGATCATTCTGAAGGAAGCGCTGCAGAAGCTCGAAATATCACAGCAGGAATTAAATGATTCCTTAGATAAGGAACGACAACTAAATGAGATCAAAAGCCGGTTTGTTTCTATGGCCTCCCATGAATTCAGAACGCCATTGAGCACCATCCTTTCTTCTGCCACACTGGTTTCCAAATATCCCACTACTGAAGAATTTGATAAGCGGGAAAAGCATATCCGGAGGATAAGGGATTCTGTGAATCATATGAATGAGTTACTGGAAGATTTTCTGTCGCTGGGTAAATTAGAGGAAGGGAAGGTGAGCATTACGGTCTCTTCTTTTAGTTTAAAGGACTTTGCAGAAGATGTGGTGGATGAAATGAAGGCGCACCTGAAGACAGGGCAGGAGATCGTACTCACCTGCCATTGCAGCGCTAAATTCACGACCGATAAACGTATGCTGAAAAACATCTTGTTTAATATGCTGTCTAATGCCATTAAGTTTTCTCCGGAAGGGAAACAGGTGATCGTTACTGCAGATAATTCGGAAAAGGAGCTGCTGCTTATTGTAAAAGACCAGGGTATTGGTATTCCTGACGAAGACCAGGAACATCTTTTCTCCACGTTCTTCCGGGCAAATAATGTAAGTAACATACCGGGTACCGGCCTGGGACTTCCCATTGTAAAGCGGTATGTGAACTTGCTGGGCGGGGAGATAACACTGAAAAGCAAGCTGAATGAAGGCACAGAGATCAAAGTAGTGTTGCCCGCATTATAAAGAATTGACCAGCCATTTACGGATGACATACTACCGATTGCCCTGCCGATTGCGGAAGCTCCGGACTAATAAAAGGGATGCCGAGGTTTAATCCCCGAAGGACCAGCAACACTCCCATTGAAAGGATGATAAACGGAACGGCTTTTCTCAACAACTGCCTGGTTTCAAATTTGATGGCCTGGCCGGCATATGCCACCAGCATCATAGTGGGTAATGTACCTGCACCAAACATAGCCATGAAGCCCGCACTTTCACTTACTGTGGAAAACGACAGTGTAGAAGCAAGGGCAATATACACCATGCCACAGGGAAGTAAACCATTAGCCATGCCCAATAACAAAAAACCAGGGCCTCCGGCAGATGAGCGAAGCAGCTTTACGATCAGGGATTGTACAAATTGATAGAACCGGTTGAAGAATGCAAAGTGCACGGTTCTTTTCTGTAAAAAATACATGACTGCCAGCCCGGCAATGATGATCCCCATACCAATTGAGAACCATTGCTGGTAACCGGAAATATAAATTCTTCTTCCGGCTAACCCGAATACCAGCCCGATCACTGTATAGGTAATGACCCTTCCTGTTTGATACAGCAACAGCGAAAAGAATTTTTGTGAGGGAGACAAATGGTGTGTCGGCAATGCAAGACTCAGCGGCCCGCACATGCCCACACAATGCAGGCTGCCGGCAAGGCCAAGAGTGAGACCTGATAGTAGTGCAGGTAACAGCATTACAACACGGTTAAATTTTTTTCTGAATAATAGCTTTCCCCATTTTGCTGCCAGTTGATCTTAACGGTATAAGTACCAGGCTGCAGTTTTTCAGTACTGATGAGTTGTGAACCATCGGCACCGGTCTTCAGCTCTACCTTTTTATCCTTCTTCTCATCGTAAGCACAGTAGAAATGCACTTCGCCAGTAACCGTTTTGTTTTTCATTTCTTCCGGCAGTTGCAGCAGGATGCCTTTTTCTGTTTGTTGTAATGTTACCGGTGAGGTCAGTGCATTGGCCCTGTTGGAACCATCAATTACCTGCTGATAGGCCAGCTCGTTTTTATAGTAGTCCGTTTCCACCATTTCATAGTTTGTCTTTACAGAGCGATAGACCAGGAAGGTCATACCTGCGCCAAAGACAAGAAAGGTTACCAGTAATTTATTTCCCCAGTTCATATACATCTTTTTAATTGAATTAAAATTTTCCAAACGGACCTGCAAAATTGGTACTAAGGGTTGTGATCTTTTTATCGCCATCATACAAACCTATTTTCAATTTCATTTTTCTGCCGGTAACAAATTTTCGTGGCAGCACTACAAAGAAGGTGCCCATGGCCTGGTCTTCATCCTTTAAATGAATGTCTGTGGCGCCTACGAGTTCTATTTTTCCGGCATCCCTTGCCTCATCTTCAAGCCGCAAGGTGACAGGGATATTATTTATTGTCTTGTTGATGATCTTAATATTAAACAAGTTGGTAAGACTGTCTGTACCTCTTTCCTGGTACAGGGTGCCTTTGGTGCGGATAATGGTGCCATCAATATCTTTCCGGCTTAGCAATAATAAAGTGAGTATCCCGGAGAGGATTACCAGCACTACGGTATAGAATTTCATCCTTCCGGTAAAGCGGAGTTTTTCATTTGCAGCAATACCATTTTCAGAGGCATAGCGGACCAATCCCCTGGGCCGGCCCACCGCATCCATCATTTTATCGCAGGCATCAATACAGGCCGTGCAGCCCACACATTCCATTTGTGTGCCATTGCGGATATCTATGCCGGTAGGACAAACCTTCACACACTGAAAACAATCGATGCAATCGCCGGTGCTGAGTTCGGCCGCCTTTTCTTTTTTATACTTACCTCTTGGTTCACCTCTTTTATAGTCATAGGCTACTATCATAGAGTTGCGGTCCAGCAGCACACTTTGCAAACGACCATAAGGACAAATAACGGTGCATACCTGCTCCCGGAAATAGGCATACACACCATAGAATATACCGGAGAAGACCAGCAGGGAAAGAAAGCCTAAAAGGTGTTCACTCACCGGTTCACTGATGATCTTCTTCAGCTCATCCATACCAATGATATAGGCCAGGAAGAAATTAGCAATGATGAAAGCCAGTAAAAAGAAGGTAGTATGCTTGATAGCTTTTATCCTGATCTTTTTGCCTGTCCACGGCGAATTGTTCAACAGCTTCTGTTTTGCCGCATCACCTTCAATCAGGTACTCCACTTTGCGAAACAGCATTTCCATAAAAATGGTTTGCGGGCACACCCATCCGCAAAACAAGCGGCCAAATGCTGCAGTGAACAATACCACAAAGATGATGAAAGTGACCATCGTCAATCCGAAGATGAAAAAATCCTGTGGCCAGAATATCTTACCAAAGATGATAAATTTCGCTTCGGGTATATTAAAAAGAAAGAGGGGCCTTCCATTGAATTTTACAAAAGGCAATGTAAAAAACAGGATAAAGAAGCCCCAGCTTACCCAGGTACGGATATTATAAAAACGTCCTTTCGGTTTTTGTGCAAAAACCCACTTTCGCTTTCCTTTAGCATCAACCGTAGCAAGCCGGTCACGGAATGATTCAGTTGTTTGTGCTTTTATTTCGGTTTTTATTTCATTCATAACTATGCCAGTTTCACTGTGTCAGTACCTCAACTTATTTCGTGCCGGTTATAGGTGGTTTGACAGAATCTGTAACTGCTTTGGGGGTGGCTTCTTCTTTATATAACTCGCCTTGTGGTGCTTTTGGATTGGCAGGTTTTGTTCCTTGCAGCGATTTTACATAACTGGCTACCTGTGCTATTTGTTTGGCAGACAGATCGTCTTTCCAGCTTCTCATGCCTTTAGTAGTGCCATATTTAATGGTCTTAAAGATATCCTTTATACTGCCACCGTAAAGCCAGTAGTCGTCTGTAAGGTTGGGTCCCACGGCATTGCCTCCGCCATCTGGCAGGTGGCAGGCAGGGCATTTTGCAGGGTCTGTAAACAGGGCCTTACCGGCAGCAATATCTTCTGCACTGGTTAACAGCTTCACCGTATTTTCATCTACGGACTCCCCTTTTAATTTCAGGTATTCTTTTATTTTTAATTCAGCACTGGCCACCGACCTTTCATATTCCTGCTTACTGGAAGGTCCGGTATGAGCTACATGGAAGCGCCACAAATAAATTCCTGCGAAAATAATTGTTGCATAAAAACCATACAACCACCATGGCGGAAGACGATTGTTCAATTCACGGATCCCGTCATAATCATGTCCAAGGTCCAGTTCTGCTTCTTCCGTTACAGGTCTTAGCTTATTGAACCGGTCCCACCAGCTCAGTCTTGTTTTCTTAAGCTCTTCCATTTCAACAGGAGATACCAGCTTTTCCTTTTCAGTTTTTATCAGGAACTTGATATTGAACAGCATCGCAATAATTATGAACAACTCCAGGAAGATAACAGCTGCCATCACATAAAACGTGGAAGTTGACATCCCGCCTATAGTGCTGGCTGCGGCTTTAGTTGTTTCCGGGCTGGTGCCTTGTGCAAATACTGACGGCCCGGCCAGAAGGAGGCCAATCATCAGCAGGGAGCTTTGCAGCACCTTGCTGTTTGCATTATTTTTATTCTTTTTTACTTTAAGCTCGGCTGTTCCCAGTAAAATATTGGCCAGTATGCCGATCACGATGAGCAGGAGCAGCATCAGTACGATAAGCGTTATGGCCAGCGGATTGCTGAAAGCAGAGGGGGCAGGCGGATCGGCCGCCCAGGCAGGCTGAACTGAAAGGAGGAAGAGCCCGGCAAAAAGCCCCAGTATATATTTCAATTTAGTACGCATAGTTAGTTGCTTATTGGTTTTTTAAATACTAGTTGTCTAATGGAATACGGCTGATATCATTGAATTTTTTCTTTCTTGTTTTAAATACCCAGGTCAGCATGATCACAAAGAACAGAAAGAACCCCAGCAGGGAGGCTACTCCCATGATATCGATACCGCTTATTTTTTCTATATAATTAATGAATTTCATATCCTTATTTTTTTATTACTACAGACTATTGATTTACGACTGCCGCTTCTTTCTTAGGTTCTGCCTGTATATCACGGCCCAGGCGCTGCAGGTAGGCAATAACAGCAATGATCTCCCTGTCTGATGCGGTCTCGATCTTTTCCTTTTTCAGGTTAGCTGTTATTTCATCTGCCTGTTTCATCAGGTCCGTATTCGCTATTTGGTCATAGCCTTTTGGATAGGGCACACCCAGTGTTCTCATCGCTCTTATTTTGGCAGGTGTGGTAGAAATATCCAGTTTATTATCCAGCAGCCATATATATCTTGGCATAATAGAACCCGGGGATGTCAGGCGTGGATCATACATATGGGTGTAGTGCCATGAATCAGGTCTCTTGTTCTTATCACCACCTTCTCTGGCCAGGTCGGGCCCGGTACGTTTACTACCCCATTGGAACGGGTGATCATACACAAACTCACCGGCCTTTGAGTATTCTCCATACCTCGCCACTTCATCTCTGAAAGGACGGATCATTTGTGAGTGACAGGTGTAGCAACCTTCTCTTACATAAATATCCCTTCCCTGTAACTCCAGCGGGGTGTAAGGTTTTACACTGGCCAGTGTAGGCACATTGGATTTTACCAGGAAGGTGGGGATCATTTGTACCAAACCACCGATGGCCACCAGTATAAGTGCCAGCACAAGCATCGTCAGCGGCTTTCTTTCAATCACCCGGTGCCAGTATTCTTTTTTCTTTACGGTTTCTTTTACTAATGGTGCGGCTTCGGCTGCTTCATTAGGAATGAACCGTCCCTGCCGGATCGTTTTCACCAGGTTGTATGTCATCAGTAAGGCACCAACGAGATATAATAAGCCGCCAATACTACGGGCCACATACATGAATTTGATGTTGGTAACCGTTTGCATAAAATCAAACTTCAGCTGTCCTTCGGGAGTGAACTGTTTCCACATGATGCTTTGTTCAAACCCGGCCCAGTACATCGGTACCGCATAAATAATGATACCGATGGTGCCCAACCAAAAGTGGTTGGTGGCTAATTTTTTCGAGTAGAGATTGGTGCCCCACATTTTAGGGACCATATAATATAGGATGGCAAAGGCAAGGAAACCGTTCCAGCCTAATCCGCCGATATGTACGTGACCAATGGTCCAGTCGCTAAAGTGGGAGATCGCATTTACACTTTTCAAACTTAGCAGCGGGCCTTCAAACGTACTCATACCATAACAGGTAATGGCCACTACCATAAATTTCAGAACAGGATCTTCCCGTACTTTATCCCAGGCGCCACGAAGGGTAAATAATCCATTCAGCATACCACCCCAACTGGGAGCGATGAGCATGATGGAGAATACCACGCCAAGAGACTGTGCCCAATCGGGCAATGCAGTGTACAGCAAGTGGTGAGGCCCTGCCCATATATATATAAAGATCAATGCCCAGAAGTGAATAATGGAAAGACGGTAGGAATATACCGGTCTGTTAGCCGCCTTCGGCAAAAAGTAATACATCAGACCAAGCACCGGCGTGGTAAGGAAGAAGGCCACCGCATTGTGACCATACCACCATTGCACCAATGCATCCTGTACACCTGCATACCAACTATAACTACCGGTGGCAGAGTAAGGCAATTCAATAGAACGTACAATATGCAGCAGCGCTACAGTAACCCAGGTGGCGATATAAAACCAGATGGCCACATAAAGGTGCTTTTCCCTTCTTTTAATGATAGTGCCAAACATATTGATACCGAAAATGACCCATACCAGGGCAATTGCGATATCTATTGGCCAAATCAACTCGGCGTATTCAGCGCCATTGTTGAGGCCCAGTGGTAATGTTATTGCAGCTGCCACAATAATGAGCTGCCAGCCCCAGAAATGTATCCAGCTTAGTTTGTCACTAAACATTCTTGCTTTCAGCAATCGCTGCAGGGAATAATAAATACCCGCAAAAGAGGCATTGCCCACAAATGCAAAGATGATGGCATTGGTATGCAACGGACGAAGCCGGCCAAAGGTGGTAGGGGCAAAATTGAGACTGGCGGCCGGGTAATAAAACTGAACAGCTACCCATAAACCTACCAGCATACCCACTAAGCCAAATACTACGGTGGCGTACCCAAATGCCTTTACGATCTTGTTGTCATAATAGAACTTTTCTACTTGCATAGTCAGGGAATTGGTGATTAGAATTATTGTGTTTTGGTTTTGGACGATGGCTTGTCATCAAATAAAATGCGGGAAGAAGGAGAGTAATCATCTTCAAACTGGCCGGATTTTACACCCCATAAAAAAGCGAACAGGAACATTCCGGCAATGGAGATACTGGCAATCAATAAAATAATGATAACACTCATTTTTCGTAGTTATAATTCCGGTAAAAATATTTTGCCCGGCTACCGCAAAAGGTAACAAGCATCAAGGGGAGGGGTGATTTTGCTCACAATGGCGAAATGATTGATATCGAACCCCGGATTGGTTGGGGCAGGCAAGATATTACCAAAGGGAACCACATAGAAGCATAGGTACATAGTAAAACACATAGGATTTTACTATGTGAAAGTCCTATGTTAACTATGTCCTAATGTGGTTCAAAACCCAATATCAGTACGGAGGCTGTTTACTTCTGCGTTCTTCATTCCTTGCTCGTCTGTTCGATATTCCCCAGCCTTCTTCCCAGCAGGCTGCTGCTGCCAAACGTAATAAGCAGTATGCTCAGCGAGCTGCTCGGCATCAGGATAGCGGCTATCAATGGCGAAAGGGTGCCCTGTACGGCAAAGAATAACCCGATAATATTATACACAATGGACAACACAAAACTGGCGATCACTATATCCCGGTTGGCCCTGCAGAGCTTAATGAATTGGGTGAGCCGGGGCAATTGTTTGGCTTCAATAATGGCATCACTGGAGGGTGTGAAATTGTTTGTCTGTTCAGCCACGGCAATGCCGATATCACTTTGCCGAAGGGCACCGGCATCATTCAGTCCATCGCCGATCATCATCACCTTTTCGCCCTGCTGCTGCAGTTGCTCGATGTAGCGGAGTTTATCCTCCGGCTTCTGGTGAAAGAGAAGGGTGGCTTTTTTACCCAATAGTCTTTGCAGGTTGTCCCGCTCTGTTTCATTATCGCCAGATAAAACGGAGAGGTGATAATCTCCTTTCAGGTCTTGCAGTAATGCAGGAATGGATTCCCGGTAATGATTGCTGAAGAGAAAATAACCCTGTAGTTTATTTTCAATGCTGACGAATACCGCCGTGCCCAATTGCCGGGTGCTGTCGCCGGTCACAAATTCATAAGAGCCGATCTTCAGAAGGTCATCATTTACAAAACCCTCGACACCCTGGCCGGTGGTTTCTTTAAAAGCGATGACTTCCGGGTTTTTCCCTTTCGCCAGGAACCGGGACAATGATTTACTCAATGGATGTGAAGAACAACCCGCAAGAGCAGCTACCTGTTCTTGCTGATGAGCAGTAAGTGTGGCCCCTTCATAAGTTATATCCTGCAGCAATGTGCTGGTAAGAGTGCCTGTTTTGTCAAAAACGATATGTGTGGCCCTGGCCATGTCTTCAATGGTTTGGGCATTGCGCAAATAGAAATGATTGCGGCCGAGAATGCGTAATATATTTCCGTTGGTGAATGTATTGGATAATAATAATGCACAAGGGCAGGCAATAATAAAGATAGAAGTAACAGCCGGCCAAAGCCTGGAGGGACCATTCAGTTGCCAGTACACAGCTGTGGCTGCCGCAATCGTCAATACGATATAAGTGAAATAACGGCTGAGCAGGTGAACAAAGGAAACTGTTTTGCGCCTCCCGTTTAAGCGGGACGGGCTTTCCTGGCTGTTGGGGCTTACTGGTTTCGTATCCTGTTTGTTCCAGAGTTTGGTAAGATAGCTTTGGGCCACTTCTTTTACCACCAGCACTTCTATATTGCCCTCGGTTTGTTTGCCCCCGGCATACACCAGTTCACCCACTTCTTTTAATACGGGTAATGATTCACCGGTTACGAAGCTGTAATCGATAAATGCTTTGCCTTTTGTCAGTATGCCATCGGCGGGGATCAGTTCTTCATTATGTATGAGCAGGGTGTCTCCTGGTTTAATATCAGGTAATGCAGATGGAATTTCTTTGTCTTCTTTTAATACAGACACTGCCACCGGAAAATAAGAGGTATAATCTCTTTCAAACGATAATTGCCGGTACGTTTTGTCCTGCAAGATCCTTCCGGCTAGCATAAAGAATACGATGCCTGTCATGGAATCGAAATAGCCACCACCGGTACCACTTAGCACTTCATAAGCGCTGCGGATAAAAGTGATGATGATGGCCAGTGCGATAGGGGCGTCAATATTCAGAAATTTGTGCCGCAGGCTTTTCCAGGAGGAAGTATAAAAAGGTAATGCGGAGTACAGCAATACAGGAATGGCCAGGCCAAAATTTGCCCAGCGGAAAATGCTGCGCAAACCCACTTCACTGGCATCAATGCCGAGGTATTCCGGAAAACTCATCAGCATGATATTACCAAAGCAAAATCCGGCGATGCCCAGTTGGTAGATCATGCTTTTGTTGATAGCGGGCCGCTTCTCCTTCAGGTCGTTCAGGCTGATATAAGGTTCATAACCGATGCTGGTGAGTGTTTCTGCTACCTTGCGAAGGCTTGTTTGTTCAGACAGAAAGACAATGTCCGCTTCTTTGCGGGTAAAATTGACCTTGCCGGATATGATACCGTTATCAATCCGGTGGAGGTTTTCCAATAAATATAAACAGGAGCTGCAGTGCATCTGGGGCAGGTAAAAGGTGATGTGTACCTGTTTCTCATCTTTAAAAGTGATTAGTTGCGCCTGTATCTTTTGGTTGTCGAGAAAAGCGAATTTGTCTTTTCTCACATGGATCCGCTGGCTGATGCCGGGGTTTTCATTCAGGCTGTAATAATCACAAAGGTCGCTCTGGTTCAGTATCTGAAAGACCATTTTGCAGCCCTGGCAGCAAAACACCTTCTCAGCAGTATGGATCTTTCCGTCGGGGCATGATTCGCCGCAATGATAACAATGTAGCCGCTGGTCTGTAACTGCAGGTGAACCCATACTTTTGGTAAAATAAAGTGGCTAAAATACCCGCAAGGGGCCCGGTGGCAGATGAGTAAGTTCAGCCTGTAAAGTGATTTTTATCAAACAAGGTGATTTAATTACTTTTACTTTACATCCTTTTCCAACTAAAAAACAATTTGCATGTCACAAAAAACCATTCTGATCATTGATGATAACGAGGATATCCGGGAGAATACGGCCGAGATATTGTCTCTTGGCGGATACAAAACAGTAACTGCTGAGAACGGCAAAAAAGGCGTGGAAGCGGCATTGGCAGCAAAGCCCGACCTGATCGTATGTGATATAATGATGCCCGAGCTGGACGGGTATGGCGTTTTACACCTGTTGAGAAAAAACCCGGAAACCGAAGATATACCTCTCATCTTTCTTACTGCAAAAGCGGAAAGAAATGATTTGCGCAAAGGCATGGAAATGGGCGCCGATGATTACCTGACAAAGCCTTTTGAAGAACTGGAGCTGATGAGTGCCATTGAATCCAGGCTGAAGAAACTGGAAGTGATGCAAAAAAAATACAATGCCAGTGGTAAAGGGCTGAGTGAACTGGCCAATGACCTGGAGGCGACCGGCTTGCTGAAATTTGACCTGGATAATTATAACTCTGAACTCTATTCCAAGAAGCAGGTGATCTATACGGAAGGCAAAAGGCCCCGGTTCTTGTATTATGTTGTAAAAGGGAAAGTAAAAGGGTTTAAAACGCATGAAGACGGAAAAGAATATATTACTGATCTGTACAGTGATGGCGATTATATTGGCTACCCGGCATTGATCGAAGAAAAAAATTACGACGATTCGGCTGCGGCGCTGGAGGAAACGGAGATCATACAAATCCCCAGGGATGATTTTCAGCACATGATGGACAGCGATATCAATGTCACAACAAAATTTATCCGCATTGTTACTCAGAATGTAAAGGAGAAGGAGGAACGACTGCTGAGCCTGGCTTACAGTTCTCTCCGGAAGCGGGTGGCCAAAGCATTAGTGGATATTCATGGAAAGTTTAATACGGCCGGGGAAAACAAACCTATTGAAATATCCCGGGAGGATATTGCTCACTATGTGGGTACGGCCACAGAATCTCTTATACGTACCCTCAGCGATTTTAAATCGGAAAAGCTGATTGAAATAAAAGAGGGTAAGATCAGTATTGTGAATATTGAGAAGCTCAGGAACCTGCTATATTGAGAAGCCTGGCATACTACTCAATACACAAAAACCTCAACTGGCTTATCGCTGCTTCCATTTTTTCCCTTTGGAATATGTATTTGCAATTCCCCGTTGCGATAGACGGCGGCTGTCATCACCGTATCTGCATCATCAGGCAGGATAAAAGATTCCGTCCACTTCGAAAAAAGTTGATTTTCAGAATCAATATAACAATGCAGTGCCTGCTCTTTTAAAGCAGTGACAGTAAGTTCTTTATTCCTGATCTTAACGCTGATATCCTGCCGTTGCATACCGGGTACTACTACATACACTATATATTCCTGCCTGTCTTCATCCATATTAACAGAAGCAGAGATCCCTTTTCTTTTCCGGGCGCCGGTTTTTAACGTAATACTATTTTTCCTTGTAGTTGATGTCATGACATTCCGCATTAGAAGATTACTTCGTCTACGAAAGAAAAAGCCCCCGCCTTTCAGCTACTGGCTGGGGCCGCCTTTTGGGCACACCTTGTTAATTCACAGAAATGCTCTTTGTTTTCTTTGGTGCTAATACTTCCATTTTAGGAAGTACCACTTTCAATTCTCCATTTACATAAGTGGCATCTATTTTACCGGTATCGCAGTTTTCAGGAAGGGTAAAACTGCGGCTCCAGCTGCTGTAATTGTATTCCCGGCGGTTGTACCGTGAGTTCTTTTCCTCTTTCTCTTCTTTTTCATGCTCGGCGCTTATGGTCAGCATATCCTCATAGGTTTCTACCTTAAAATCCTTCTTTTCCATTCCGGGTGCAGCAATCATTAGTTTGAATTCCTTCTCCGTTTCTGAAACATTTACAGCGGGTACGTTCATTACTTTGCCCATGTTAAAGAATTCATCCAGCGGGGCATTGAAGAACTTTTCCATCCAGCCATTGTCAAACAAAGTAGGCCAGGTGGTTCTGGGTTTATCAACTGCTTTGTTTTCCATAAACTTAATTTTGAGGTGAATAATATATTTTCTCATTATGAAGGTCGTATAGAAAGTAGCCCGGAAAGAATGATGTTGGTGCTAAGAAGATGTGATTTTTGTCAGCTTTCAGGCCAGGTAAAGATTTTACAGGTCTTTTTTCTGAAATTTTTTGAGGGCCAGCCATAAGGGTAAAACTATCCAAAGCAGCATGATCCCCACTGTAAATAGCAAACCAGTCCCGCTGCCAAAAAAATCTTTATATAAAGCACCGGTGTATCCCATCAATGCGCTGATGTCCATCCGCAGCATGATGAAGATGCGGCCAAGGTCGATCGGGTTGAGGGCGGATAATACAAGGGTCAGTTTTTCCAGCGGATAATCGCTGAACGAAAAGAGTATCAGCAATACCAGTCCGTCATATATCAATGCAAAATAAAACCAAAGCAGCAGGGCAAAGCCAATGCCCCTTGCTTTATCCCTTGCATACACGGCAGCCAGGAAGGCGATGGAGGTAAAGACCAGCGTTAATGCACCACCCGTGAACAGGAGGGCAAAGCCGGTATCGTTGGCAGCAAACAACAGCACCGGTATGCCGGCACCAATAAAGAAAGCACTGAGCAGGGATATGCTTACACCGGCAAACTCACTCAGCAATATCCGGGTGCGGCTGAGTGGCTGGGATAGCATCAGTTCAATAAATTCATACGAATTGTAATAGTGGATGGTGGTAAAGACAAGGCTTATCAATGGCAATACGATCAATACAATATTCAGTAAGCTAAGCATGGCCTTGCTGCTGTTCTCTTCCATCTGGAACATGCTCATCGATACGATAAAGAGAAAGAGGGTATAGGCCAGGATGATCTTGCTTCTCAGTATATCGTACAACACGTATTTGGATAGTTTCATCATAACCTCACCCCCTGCCCCTTCTCCATCCCGAATGGTCGGGAGAGAGGAGAGATTTGATTGTTAGTGATTTTTTTCATGTTGATCATAGTATTCGTTCATCGCTTTTTGTTTGCAGCATTTTATCGATCCATTCATTGGTAAATTTTTCGCCTTTCATGATGCGGGCAATGGCTTTGCCGAGCCGTACTTCACCGGTTTCTTCCTGCAGCGCTTCTATTTCTTTAAAGAACAGCATTTTTCCTTCCTGCATGTACATGATATGACTGGTGAGCTCATCCAGGTCGCTCAGGATATGAGAGGTGATGAGGATGAGTTTATTCTTTTCTTTTTCTGCAATGATCTTTTCTTTAAGTATTTCAGAAGCCAGCGGATCGAGGCCTGCTGTAGGTTCATCAAGGATGAGTATGGGCGGAACAAACAGGAAAGCAATTGCGGCGCTTACCTTTTGCCGGGTGCCTCCGCTTAATGTCCGCATGGGTTTTTCAAATATCTTTTCCAGTTCAAATTGTTCTATTAATGTTTTGTCGGGCTCTTCTTCCTTTTTGTTTCTTACCTGCATCAGCATTTTGAACAACTGGCCGATCTTCATATTATCCGGGTAGCGGCCGATCTGCGGCATGTAGCCAATCTTTTCCCGGTAGGCAGGGTCGTTGTCTATCAGTTTGTCATCCACAAATATCTTCCCGGTATTGGGCCGCACCATTCCCAGTATCAGTTTGATAAGGGTGGTCTTTCCGGAGCCATTGGGCCCGATCAGCGAGATGACCTGGCCTTTGTGAAATTCAGCATTGATGTCTTCCAATGCCTGTAGTTTTTTAAATCGTTTGTTGATATGTTCAATGCGGATCATAGGGCTATTTGTTTCATCAGGGGTTTGTTATCCAGCAGGTATTCCGGGGTGAGGCTGGGTATTGCTTTTTCTGCTTTATCAAGTAAGGATACGGTAAAGCTTCTGAGCAGTATCAATGCATAGGGGTTCTGTTCTACTATCATCGAGTACATACTTACAGGATGGTAAGGCACATCGCCGATACCGTCACGGTTAATATCATAGCCTTCGTATTTGTCCCAGTAGTTATTGACAAATTCATTTAAGACCATGGTACCATTGGTCCCCACATCAAAAGTGTTGCCGGTAAAATTGTTGTGGTGAAAAACATTGTCGTCGCAACTGGCCTGTATTTTCAGCGCCCAGCCATTTTCATCAAAGCTGTTCTTTTGTATTACTATCCGGCTGCTGCCCTCCATGTGTATGCCAACGGTATTTTTATAAAAGGTGTTCAGCTTGATATCGCTGTCGGTAATATCTTTCAGCAGGATGCCGTAAGACGAAGGGCCCCAGTTTTGTTCAAAGTGGTTGCCGGCCATTGTTACTTTTTTGGAATACATCACCGCCACACCGGCCCCGTTATTGCGAAACGTATTGCGGTAATAGCTGTCATCATTGGAAAACATAAAGTGCAGGCCGTAGCGGATATTCTTTTCACTCAGGTTGTCAGCGATGAGTGATTTCGTTACAAATTCAAAATATATCCCGTCCCGGTGGCCCTGTACGTAGTTCTTTTCTATGGTGGCATTATTGGATTTCCAGAGATGGATGCCATTGCCGGTCATTTGCTCTGATAAGGGGGAGCCAATTATCCGGTTGTTGCGAATAACTGCAAAAGTCGTGTTTGAAATATGAATGGCGAAGTAGGCATTGCGTACTGTATTGTTCTCAATGGTAACATTTGAGCAATCTACCAATTTGACAGCAGCGAAATCGTTCATGGCTGAATAACCGGAGTTTAGAAAAGTGATTCCCCGGATAATGATATGATGCCCGCTGATAAGCAGTATCTCGTATTTATTTTCTCCGTCCAGTACCGGGTTGTTTTGTCCGGTGATGGTGAGTGATTTGGTAAGGATGATGCTGCCTTCTTTATATACACCCCGCAGTAAGATGATACTGTCCTTATCTTTTGCCAGTTCAATTGCTTTTTTCAGGGAGCGGATAGGTTGGTTGGGCCCGACAACAATTGTTTTTCCGGAAGAATTCAGAAAAAGTAAGGAGAGTGCTATCGTTAGTAACAGGCGCATCAGTTATTGCAGTTTGGCAGACAGCTCCTGCCAGCTAAGTAACAACCCTTTTTTGGTTTGAGTGAATTTTTCAGCCGCTTCTTTGGAAACGAATGCCGCTGCATTACTGCCCATTGGGCTGCGAACTTCCGCCGCTACCACAAAGAATGATTGATGTACATCCAGGAAATCATTTTGCTTTTCAAAATTGATGACCACGGTTTGTTTGATATCCTTTTCTTCCAGGGTGCCGGATTTTATAAAGCGGTTCATACAGATGACATCGTCGAATTTGTACACTTTGCCTTTGCCGGTAATTATTTCACTGCCAAATTTTGGATCGATGATGCCCATTTTGCAGGTGTGGCAAATATCTGTTCCATATTTAAAGGGTTCCGGCTGTGCAGAGCAGGATGACAGGAAGAGAACAGCAATGACAGCAGGTACAGCCAGTATGTTGTTCTTTGCTTTCCGGCTAGCCTTGCGCTGGTGGTACCATTCGGCAAACCATACACCGAAAGCAAGGATGGCAGCGGCTATCACCACCCACCCGCCCACATCCGGGAAAGAGTAGGCATCAAAATTCAATAAGCGTTTGTGGCCAAACAGCGGCGGCTGATAAGATAAGCCCGGGACCTGGATAGGAGCCAATGGATCAAGGTTATGTCCATAGTCATAACCCCATTTATAAAAATCGTACATGGCCAATGCGCCACCAAGAACGGTGAGGCCAAGATAGCTGAGAAGGAATTTCCTGTTTCCGGTAATTGCCACTGCCATTCCCAGCAGAATGAAGAAGCCAACTACATAAGGAAGGAATTTGAATTCGGGAAACATACCAACGGTGATATGCTTCATACCGATATAGTGGTTCAGTCCATTGATGACATCCACATCACCAGACAAGCCATTGATCCAGATGTTCATGGTCAGTCCCTCAGGATATTGCGGGGCGAACAGATCAATACGCCAGGCTGGTAAAAAGAATACGACGATCAAAGCGCCGGAGGCGAAGGCTACCAGTATCCTTGAAGTAACGGTGAGTTTATTGGTCATTATCGTTCGGTTAAAAACTTCCGGGGCACTGCACCCCGGAAGAAAGTGTACAATGAAAAAGTGGTCAATTATTTTTTGCCGGTGGTAATAGCACTGCATCTATTATATGAATGATCCCGTTGCTGGCGGGAACAGAAGCTACGATATTGGCCGTGCCATTCACCATTATTTTTCCATCTTTTACGCTTAATGTAATATTATCTCCGTTTGCCATGCCGATGACCTGGCCATCTTTCATGCTCTCTGCTTTATAACCGGCCACTGCCACATGGTACTGAAGAATATTTTGCAGGTCGGCTTTTTTATCATCTTTCATTAAGCCGTCAACAGTGCCTGCTGGCAATTTATCAAAAGCGGCATTGGTTGGCGCAAATACGGTAAACGGTCCGGCATTGGACAAAGAGGTAACCAGTTCGGCTTGTTTCAGTGCTGCCACCAATGTTGTATGGTCTTTGGAACCTACGGCGATCTTCACCACATCTTTTGCTGATTCATCATCCTGCACGGCTTCCTGTCCGCCTGCGGTAGCAGTGGTTTCTTTTTCCGATGTGCCTTCTGTTTTATTCTCTTTTTTATTGTTGCAACCGGCAGCCAGTAATGCTGTGATTGCTATCAGGCCTATGATCTTTTTCATAAACGGGAGTTTTAAGAATGATAGTGTTGGATAAGAAGAGCAACACTGCCATTATAGCAGTGTTACTCTTGCTTTTTATTTTGGTGTCGAAGGCTCGGCAGTCTTTGCTGGTTGCCCCGGTACTATATTATTTGTACTAAAAATCAATGGCACATTGGCTCCTGCCGGGCTTACTCTTATATACCCCTGCATTTCCTGGTGCAGTGCAGAACAGAAGTCGGTGCAATACATTGGGTAAATACCGGCTTTCTCCGGTGTCCATTTTAAGGTTTGTGTTTCACCAGGCATGATAAGCAGTTCCGCATTATTGGCGCCTTTTACGGCAAAGCCATGCGGCACATCCCAATCCTGTTCCAGGTTGGTTACATGGAAGTACACTGTTTCGCCCAGTTTCACTCCTTCTATATTATCCGGTGTAAAGTGCGAACGGATGGAGGTCATATACACATGTATCTCTTTGCCTTTGCGTTCTACCCGGGCATAATTATCGCCTTTGGCAGCGTAGGTATTTCCATTCTCTTCTATCTTGAATATTTTCTGACTGTTCTTTGAGATCAGCGATGCAGGAATAGCTTCTGCATAGTGCGGTTCGCCAATAGTGGGGAAGTCGAGCAGCAGTTTCATTTTATCACCGTCGATGGAATAGAGCTGTGCACTTTGAGTAAGTTCAGGGCCTGTGGGCAGGTAGCGGTCTTTTGTGATCTTATTATAAGCGATCACATATTTGCCCCAGGGTTTTTTAGTAGGTCCGCCGGGTACGCACAGGTGACCGATGGAATAATAAGTGGGTACACGGTCCAGCACCTGAAGTGATTTTACATTCCATTTTACGATTTCGGATGATACAAAGAAAGAAGTGTACGCATTACCCATATCATCAAATTCGGTGTGCAAAGGGCCAAGGCCTGGTTTTTTTACTTCGCCATGTAACACGGCATCATATTTCAACACGGGAATACCATCGTATTCGCCGTCATAATTTTTAGCGGCAATAGCGGCTTGTATCTTGGTAAAAGAAAATACAGGAATAGTAGCGGCCAGCTTACCACTACCTACAATGTATTCACCAGTAGGATCCGTATCACATCCATGTGGTGATTTGGGGCAGGGCATAAAATAGATCATGTCCGGGCAGTCTTTTGGATCAAGCATCAGTACTTCATTGATGATGGTAGAAGTGGCAGAATGTGTTTTATCATCATATTTATTATGTGCATACTTCACTGCTTTCTTTATTCCTTTACCGGCTTTAGCATACTCTTCTGCTTTCTTCCAGTTCACGGCCATAATAAAGTCTTTATCTTTTTGTGAAGCATTTTGCTCCAATAAAGTGTTTGCCTTTTCTGAGTTGTAGCAACTGAAGAAGAACCATCCTGCAGATTTTCCTTTGCCTGCACGGGCCAGGTCGAAGTTGATACCGGGAGTAAGTATCTGGAATGCGATACTCATATTGCCGCTTGTTTTATCCAGGCCAATAAAGCTCACGGTGCCTTTAAAATTCTCTTTATAAGTATTGATAGGAACATCCAGCTTATCACCCAGTGGAATACTGAAGCGGGTCCCGGCCACTACATATTCGGAGTTTTCAGTAATGAAAGGTGAGGAGTGGTTGCCGGCGCTGTTAGGTATCTCAATGATCTCTGCAGTGCGGAACGTCTTCAGGTCAATGCGGGCAATGCGGGGTGTATTGTTTGCATTGCCAAAGGCCCAGCGGCCATCATGTTCGCTTGCGGTGACAGACAGGGCGATATGGTGCAGATCATCCCAGGGCACAAAACCATGCGAAGTATTCAACATCGGTTTTGTTTCTTCGCTGTAGCCCCAGCCTTTTTCCGGATCAACAGAAAAAACAGGGATTACACGGAACAAACGGCCGGAGGGTATGCCATATACAGACATTTGCCCGCTAAAGCCGCCGGATACAAAATTGTAAAATTCATCATATTTACCCGGCGCCACATATACTTTGGCGGCAGCATCTCCGCTTACAGCAGATTGCGTTCCTTTTGGTTTGCAACCCTGCATCCACAACAATCCAACCGACACAAATAACAACGGAATGATCGATTTAAGGTGATAATGTTTCATAAAAAATATTTAGCAGTTTTTGAAAATGTGGTTTGACTATTCCGTTGGTTTTTGTTGTTTCCTTTATTTTACGCCATCATTGCTGCGCATGAATTCAAGAATTTTCCTGGCATCATCTGTTGTGATATTTTGATTAGGCATTCTTACCATACACAGTTCGAGTAATTTTTGTGCTTCAGGATCGGTTTCCAGCATCATCTCTACATTGGTGATCATGTTCATTACCCAAACGGGTTGTCTTCTTTGTGTAACGCCTTTCCAGCCGGGGCCTACCAATTTCTCTTCGGTAAGGCGGTGGCAGGACTGGCATTTTATTCCGTATATAGCCCTTCCGCTATCTATCATCGCTTTGTCAAGCGGGGTGCTCAGGGTTATGTCGCCTTCTTTTATTTCGGTGCCATGCGTTTCTGGTTTGTCTTTTGCCAGTTCCTGGATATCAACAGGTGGCGGTTCTTTTTTTGAGCCTTCCTGGCAGGAAAAAATAAGGAGGCTGGAGAAGATGAGCAGAGAGGCAAGAATTGCAATACGTTTCATGTTGGAGATTTTGATGATGAATTAAAAAAGACCTTGATGTCTTTTATTTAATGGGCAAATCTATTTTGAGCAGTACCGGGGTTGCCTGATATTCCTCAACCGTGTTGGTGATATTGGTCACCCGACTGATGCAACGAAGCTGTAGTTTTACTCCTTTATTTTAATATGTTCCTTTCAAAATCATTTGGATATGCCTTGCGGGGAGTGCTTTATGTGGCGCTGGCAGATAAGGATGCCCACAAAGTGCAGTTGAGTGAGATAGCTGAAAAGCTGTCTGTGCCACGCCATTTCCTGGCCAAGATCATGAAAACGATGGTGAAAGAGGAAATACTGGCTTCCACCAAGGGGCCTTATGGTGGGTTTTCGGTAAATGCTAATACGTTAGATACTAAATTGATAGGCCTGGTGAAGATAACGGATGGAATGGAGCAGTTCAATACCTGTGTGCTGAGCCTTCGGAAATGTAACAGTAAGAATCCCTGCCCTTTGCATCTTCAAATGATGAGGCTGCGGGATGAAATGCTGGCCGAGTTCTCCAAACGTACGATCGGCGATCTGCTGAATAAGGAGAACCCGGATTTTATAAAGAGTATTTCGACGCTTGCTTAAATACGGGAGAACTTAATCTTCCAGGAAACCATCCAGGTCCCTTCTTTCTTTTTTTGTGGGCCGCCCGATCTTACTTTGCCGTTTGCCGGTATGAAAACTGGCCGCCTGGAATTGCAGCCGTTGCACTTCTTCTTCGGGAGTGATGTCGATGTAATTTTTTATGGCTTCCGCAGCGGCTACTCTTTTTTCAATCAGGCCGGTTACTTTGATGCGCCAGCGTTTGGCTTCTGTTTTTACTTCATACTCATCACCAATACTTACATTTCTCGCTGCTTTGGCCTGTAAGCCGTCAAATTTCACTTTGCCGCTATCACAGGCAGCAGCTGCCATCGTTCTTGTTTTGAACAGGCGGATGGACCAGAGGTATTTATCGAGACGGAGTTTTTCTTTAGCCGGGCTCATTTTTTCTTTTCCTTTTTTCCTTTGAGTTTTATAGCCTCCTTTAATTTATCGTAAGGAAGGAGCGCAAAAAGAAACTGTTTTTCAGGCAATGCAGCCAAATATCGTTTAGGAATGAATTCAGCAAAAATCAGGGAATAGAAATAGATCTTATGATAGGCATCTATGCCCACATTTTCCACTATGATCTCATGGATGTTTTTAAATTTTTTAATAAAGAACAACATATACTCTTTTTCCTTTTCCGACAGGTTACCGCTTATTTCAATCTCTTCTATATCACCGGAATCAGAAAGATTAATAAGCACTTCCCCTTTATATATTTTCAACGGATCTCTGAAATACCGGAGTACTTCCGGGGTGTTCAATGTTGTCAGCACATCTGTAAAAGATTCTTCAAACGAGGAGCCTTCCACATCATAAGCAGGAGCTTGCCGGTTGATCAGGAAATCGGCCAGGTCCTGGTCATTGTCCCAGTTTCGAAAACTGGTTGGGTCTTTGGCGAAATATTCGGTGATCTTTAATTTTTGAAATTCTATAAGGGTGATATTATGCTGTGGTTTTTTATATGTTTCGAGCACTCCGCTATAAATACTGTAAATACTCCCTTTCTTTAATATGCCGTTTTCATATACCTCCTTCAGTTTCATTTCCTCAGCATCTTTGGAAGGGATGTAGGCATAATATTTCCAGGTACCTTCTCTTTTTCCATTTTTGAATTCTCCTTCCAGCCTGTAATTGGCCCGCCTGGGATTATATTGGACAATCATTTCAAAAGTGCCCGTACTGTCTTTGGTCATCACTTTCCCGGTAGAATCTATAAAATCAAGCACCGTATAATTCATGTTATCTCCTGTATAATTGATTCTCAGCCGAAGGTTACCATTGCGGTGATAGTACTCCCATACACCAAACATCTTGTTATTGATATATTCTCCGGATGCCCTGAGCTTTCCATCGGGATAATAAAAAGAAAAGAAGCCATTCTTTTCTCCAAGTGAAGAATAATATCCATCCATTTCCAGGGTATCATTCACGTAATGATCTGCTATATAACCTGTATAATACCAGAAGGTATCTATAACGATCCGGCCAAAACGGTAATAGGAGGCAAAGGGTTTTTCACAGATCTGCCATTTTGAATTCAGGTACAATGTGTCCGATCGTTGCGACCAGGCTGTAGTATTGGCAGTCTGAAAGAACAGGAGAGCAAAGACAAGTTTTATAAAAATTCTTCTGGTCATAAGCCTGTCAGAGTCGAACTGTCCCGAAATTAAAGTTCTGCAAAGTATTTATGGAAATACGGTATCGTTTCTATTCCCTTGTAGTAATTTTCAATATTATACTTCTCATTCGGGCTGTGCAGGTTGTCATTGTCCAGTCCAAAGCCCATGAAAATGATCTTGATGCCCAATTCTTTTTCCAGGATTGAACAGATCGGAATGCTGCCACCACCACGTACAGGAATTGGCGGTTTGCCAAAAGTGGTTTCTACTGCTTTGGAAGCTGCTTTATATCCTTTGCTGTCAATCGGTGTCATATAAGGTTCACCGCCGTGATGTTCAAATGCTTTTACGGTAACAGATTTCGGAGCGATGGATTGAAAATAATTCAGCAGTATCTCCGTCAGTTTGTGTGATGATTGATTGGGAACCAGCCGGGCAGAAATTTTCGCTGTTGCTTTGGAAGGCAACACCGTTTTAGCGCCTTCGCCCTGGTAGCCACCCCAGATGCCATTTACTTCAATGGTTGGGCGAATACCGGTCCTCTCGTAAGTAGTATATCCTTTTTCACCCCAGAGTTCATTTACTCCCAGGTCAGTTTTGTACTCATTATCATCATACGGTGCTTTGTTGATCAATGCTCTTTCTTCTGGCCCTGCCACTACTACATCATCATAAAAACCCGGGATAGTTATATGATTGTTTTCATCATGGCAACTTGCGATCATCTTAGCCAATATAGTTATTGGGTTGGCTACAGCACCACCATAGGTACCGCTATGCAGGTCCCTGTTAGCCGCTGTTACTTCCACTTCAATATAACTGAGCCCCCGAACGCCGGTATCCAGTGAAGGATTTTCCATGCTTAGCATAGAACTGTCACTGATCAGGATCACATCCGCTTTCAGCAATTCTTTGTTGGCGGCCACAAACTTTCCAAGATTGGGTGAACCCACTTCTTCTTCTCCTTCGATCAGGAACTTGATGTTGGTGGTCATGGTGTTTGTCTTCACCAGTGTTTCTAATGCTTTTACATGCATATAGAATTGTCCTTTATCATCGGCAGAGCCGCGGGCAAATATTTTGCCATCAATGATCGTTGGTTCGAACGGGGGATTGGTCCACAGTTCTAAGGGTTCCGGTGGCTGCACATCATAGTGGCCATACACCAGCACGGTGCGTTTGGAAGGGTCAATGATTTTTTCTCCATACACTGCGGGGTGACCATCGGTGGCCATCACTTCTGCTGTAGTACAACCGGCAGCAAGCAAACTTTTCTTTACCGCATCAGCACATTTCTGCATATCGGCTTTGTGTTCACTTTTAGCACTTACGGATGGAATGCGGAGCAGGTCCAGCATTTCATTTAAAAAACGGTCTTTGTTCTTTTCCTGGTAGTCTTTCCATGTTTGTGACATAGTGTGCAAGTTGATAAGTTAAGAAGTTGATAGGGTAGCGAAGATAAGGAGAAGCGGATTTTGTTTTACTGATCTTCCTGGGTTTTGGGCTTGCTTATTACCGCTTTTGTCACCAGGTTACTGCCAAATCGTTCTTTAATATCATCCACGGCTTTATAAAGCTCTAGTTTCTCTGCATTATTTTCAAACAAACTCATCTGTATTGTAAAGGGGATGAACTGGCTGAAACGGACACCCAATAACCTGACAGGTCTTCCTTTCTGATATGATTTATCGAACAGGTCCTTTACTTTGGCGATCAATACATCATCCAGTGCTGTATAGTCCACGGTTTCCTGGCGGGATGTTGTCTCGAAATCGGAATACCGGATCTTAACGGTGATACAACCTGTAAGTTTTTCATCTTCTCTCAGTGAATAAGCGGTTTTTTCTGTGAGGCGTACCAACTCTTTATGAAGAAAACCGATGTCGGTATAGTCTGTGTCAAAAGTATTTTCATGGCTCATGCTTTTCTGTTCCCAGTCAGTAGCAATTTCGGTGCTGCCAATGCCATGTGCTTTATGCCATAGCACTTCACCCCATTTGCCGGCTATCTTTTCCAAATGCGCTATCGGTGTTTTAGCAATGTCTTCAATAGTGTAGATACCGTAGCTTTTCAGGTGTTGTTCTGTTTGTTTGCCCACGCCATTTATTTTTTCAATACCAAGAGGCCAGAGAAATTCTTTTTCTTTTCCATGCGGTATTTCCAGGAAACCGTTGGGCTTGGCTTCGTTGGTGGCCATTTTGCTGATGAAGCGGGCAGAGGATAATCCGCATGAAATGGGCAAACCTGTTTCATCAATAATATGCTGGCGCAATTCTTTGGCATACTGGCTTACACCAAAAAATTTATCCATGCCGCTGAGATCAATATAAAATTCATCAATGCTGGCTTTTTCAAATAAGGGCACTTTGGCAGCAATGATATCTGTTACCCAACGGGAATACCTGCTGTAATCGCTGCGGCTGCTGCTGGTAATGATGGCGTGCGGGCAAAGTTGCATTGCCTTTTTCATAGGCATGGCAGAATGGATACCAAATTTCCGGGCCTCATAGCTGCAGGCGGCCACGACACCCCGTTCATATCCGCCTACTAAAACGGGTTTTCCTTTCAGGGAAGGGTCGTTCTTTATTTCAACGGAAACGAAGAAAGAGTCAAGATCAAAATGGGCGATATGGTGTTTTGCGGGAGACATTTTACAAAGGTAGAGAAAGTCTATAGTCGGTAGTCATTAGTCGATAGTCGGGAGTGGAACCCAAAAGTTAAGCAGTAGTTTTATTTCGTTAGGAATATTGATTTGTAGTACGTTACTCACGACTATCGACTCATGACTATCGACTCACAACTTTCGACTACAAATAAATCTCCAGCAATCCATCCGGTAATTCTACCAGTACTTCTTTCTTTTTATGATTTACTTTTTGCAGGGATCCTTCATGCAGCGGTATCAGCACTTCCTTTCCTTTGATCTCCAGGCGGCAGAGCAGTTGATGAGGTTGTTCTATCAGTTCCAGAATTTCACCAAGAGGCTCGTCTTTGTTGATGATGGTGTAGCCGAGCAAACTGGCTGGTGCTGATTTGGCGGCAAACTTTTTAAAATCAGCTTCTGGCAACCACACCTGTTTGGGAGAAAGCTTCATTGCCGCTTCCCTTGAATTTACGCCTTCCAGTTTGATATAGGTTTCGCTGTCAGATTTGATCTTTGTGGCTTCTATGAACCAGGGCAGGAAGGAGCCTTTCTTTTCTTCAGTAAAGATGGCTTGCAGCCCTTTCAGGGAGGTTTTCTTGCCTAGTTCATGCTTGAGCAATAATTCACCCGTGAGGCCATGTACGGCGACAAGCTTACCAATGTTGAAATACTCTGCCAATTAGATAAAAGATAAAAGTGAACAGGTAAAAGATTGAGATGTGTCAAAGCAAATGTACAGGAATGGGAAGGTACTACTCGGCTTTTGTCTGACGGTCTCCGTCTGACAATTAGCAGTCGAGTTTTTTGTCAGACGGAGACCGTCAGACAAAAAATCCCGGTTATAAAACCGGGATTCATGAACTTTCAGGATGCGGATTTTTAATTATCCTTCACTACCGCTTTCACCTTCTGTCTTTCTTTCAGGTCTGCGACCTGGCATAGGACGTCTGGCTCTTTTGTTACGGTAGGCATCTTCCTGGCGTTTTTTGATCTGTGCTTCATGTTCTGCGCTCCACTTCGTGAACTTTTCCATAGCAGCTGCATCATCAAAAAGGCCCAGGCTCACACCACGGAGCAAGTGCTTCAGGTACAATACGCCTTTAAAGCTAAGAATACGGCGAACGGTGTCTGTTGGTGTAGCACCTTTGTTCAGCCACTCCAAAGCTTTCTGGCGGTCCAGCTGAATAGTAGCCGGAACGGTCAGGGGATTGTAAGTACCTAATTTTTGGATGAATTTGCCATCACGGGGTGCCCGGGCATCGGCAATAACAATGAAGTAGAAGGGTCTTTTCTTAGACCCGTGTCTCTGTAGACGGATTTTTGCTGACATAAATAGAAATTTAACAGCGTTAAACAATAATTGTTAGTTCCGGTGGAAACCGGACAGCAAATATAGGATGGGAAGGGGAGATGACAAAGAGAAAAGTCAATTAGTCGGGAAGACAGAAAGTCGGGGAGACGGGAAGTCAGAAAGTCAGGAAGACGGGAAGTCCGCAAGAAAGAGGCTGCTATTTGAAAATAGCTCATGCCTTTGGGGTGAATAAAGAACTTATCCCTTTTAGGGAGCTTTCTTTCGGACTTTCCGACTAATGGACTTTCGGTCTACTTTTTCATCCCCGGCATCATTTTGCCAAAAGCCCCCATTTTGTTCATATTCTTCATCATGCCCCGCATTTGTTCAAACTGTTTCATGAAGTTGTTCAGTTCGGTCATGTCTTTACCGGCGCCTTTGGCGATGCGTTTTTTGCGGCTGCCATCAATCAGGTCCGGGTCGGCCCTTTCGGCGGGCGTCATGGAATTGATCATGGCTTCTATGCCTTTGAAGGAGTCATCGTTGATGTCAAGGTCTTTTACCTTGCTTCCCACTCCGGGGATCATGCTGAGCATATCCTTCATATTCCCCATCTTTTTGATCTGCTCCAGTTGGATCTTAAAGTCGGCAAAATCAAACTTATTCTTCCGGATCTTGGCTTCCAGTTTTTTTGCCTCCACTTCGCTAAACTGTTCCTGGGCCTTTTCAACCAGCGAGGTAATATCGCCCATACCAAGGATACGTTGCGCCATTCGTTCGGGATAGAATACATCAAGGGTGTCCATCTTCTCACCACTGCTGGTGAATTTGATGGGTTTGTCCACTGTGTATTTGATAGAAATGGCAGCGCCACCCCTGGTATCACCATCCAGTTTGGTAAGTACGACCCCGGTAAAGTCGAGCCGGTCGTTAAAAGCCTTAGCAGTGTTCACGGCATCTTGTCCCGTCATACTGTCCACCACAAACAGTATTTCCTGCGGGTTTACGGCATTTTTGATATTAGCCACTTCGGTCATCATCACTTCATCTACGGCCAGGCGGCCGGCGGTATCGATGATAACAACGTTCTTGTTTTTACTCCGGGCTTCTTTAATGGCATTACGGGCAATCTCTACGGCATCTTTACTCTCCAGCTCAATATGCACATCCACCCCAATTTGTTCACCCAGCACCCGCAGTTGCTCCATCGCCGCCGGACGGTAAATGTCGGCCGCTACCAGCATAGGAGAGAGGCCCTTTTTGGTTTTCAGGAAATTGGCCAGCTTGCCGCTAAAAGTGGTTTTACCACTACCCTGTAAGCCAGCGATAAGGATCACTGCGGGGTTTCCTTTGGCATTGAAAACAGCTTCCTGTCCACCCATCAGTTCGGCCAGTTCATCTTTTACGATCTTGGTCATCAACTGGCCGGGAGAAATAGCGTTGATCACTTTTTCACCAACGGCTTTGTCTTTTACTTTATCGGTAAACTCTTTGGCAATTTTAAAATTTACGTCAGCATCCACCAGGGCACGGCGGATCTCCTTTACCGTGGTGGCGATATTCAGTTCGGTGATGCGGCCCTGACCTTTGAGGTTCTTAAAGGCGCTTTCTAACTTTTCCTGCAACGAGTTAAACATGTATCACGGATTGTGGGATTAATAATGGATTGTATGGATCAGTTTGTTATTGTATGAATATATCGTTTGAAAAAAAGGCTTGGTGCACCAAAGTTCAGCAGCAAACCTACTTCTATTTTAAAAACCCGCAGATAATTTAGAATCTGATTGGTCTCTGAATTGTCCACCTCTTTCAGGGCTTTTAATTCTACAAGTACCACTTCTTCAACTAACAGGTCAAGTCTTCTTTTATGAATAACCCTTCCCTCATAAATTATCTCTCTTTCTACTTCTTCCCGGCAAGAAACACCCATTTTTTTTAATTCAACTATCAAAGCCCTTTTGTAAACAACTTCTGGAAATCCGGTGCCAAAATACCGGTGTACTTTCATTGCACAGCCAATAATCTTCTGCGTCAGATCAGAATACTTCAAATCTTTTATTGCCATAGGGTAGGTAAAAAAAGAATGTAACCAAACAGGTTACATTTTTTCAAAATTTTGGCAAAGATAAAGTAGTGTAGAATTTATTTCAGTGAAATCCTTTTTAATCTATTAATCTGTGATTAGCTGCCTAAATACGTACGCAAAAGCTTGCACCGGTTAGATGCTTTCAGCTTGGTGATCGCCTTGTCTTTTATCTGTCTTACCCGCTCTCTTGTCAGGCTGAATCGTTCGCCGATGTCTTCGAGGCTCATAGGGTGATCTACCCCAATGCCAAAGAAGAAACAGATCACTTCCTTTTGCCGGTCGGTCAGCGTTTTGAGGGAACGGTCAATTTCGGTTTTCAGCGACTCATTATGCACCAGCAGACCGTCCGTTTTATCGGCATTAGCATTTTCCATCACGTCCATCAGGGTGTTTTCTTCACCATCTGAGAGCGGAGAGTCCATACTTACATGCCGGGCATTGATGCCCAATGTGGCAGATACTTCTTCAATATCCATTTCCAGCAGGTCGGCCAGCTCTTCGGCCGAAGGTTCTCTTTCGAATTGCTGTTCCAGCAGGGAAAATGCTTTTTGGATACGGTTGGTCAGGCCTACCTTATTCAGTGGTAACCGGACAATCCTTGATTGTTCGGCCAATGCCTGTAAAATGCTCTGGCGGATCCACCAAACAGCATAGGAAATGAATTTGAATCCTCTGGTTTCGTCAAAACGCTGGGCTGCTTTGATAAGACCGAGGTTTCCTTCATTGATCAGGTCAGGAAGGGAAAGTCCCTGGTTTTGGTATTGTTTGGCTACGGATACTACAAAACGAAGGTTGGCCTTGGTCAGTCTGTCCAACGACTTTTGGCATCCTTGTTTGATAAGGGTGGCTAATTTTACCTCTTCTTCCGGGGAAATGAGTTCGACTTTGCCGATCTCTTGCAGATACTTTTCTAAACTCTGTGACTCCCGATTCGTAATAGACTTCGAGATCTTCAGTTGTCTCATGCTCATAGGTATGGTTTTAATGGTGCATTTTAAGGGTTAAAGAATTATAAATTCGGTTCGACTTTATACTCTAAAAATACCCACCACAATGTCCTGGTTGTTCAGAAAGAATTGAACTTCAAGGCAATTTATGGAAATTGCCCATCGTAGCCAAATAAATTTTGGCATCTTATTAACGATTTCATATGGCATTTATTTTACAGATGCCTCAGGGATTTGTGCCAAAGGGACTCCTTTGGAGAAATAAGGGGAAAAATAAACCGTAAAATATTTTGCCGCAATGATTTATTTTCTATTATTGCAGCTATCGCAATGAATTATAGACGAGAAAGATGAGTAAACAATTATACACTTTAGAGTTTCCGGTCCGCTGCTCACCATCCATATTGTATGAATTCCTTTCCACCCCGGCCGGTTTGGGCGAATGGTTTGCTGACAAAGTTGATGAAAGAGATGGTATGTTTTATTTTGGCTGGAGCGGCACTTTTGAAAAAGCCGACCTGGTGGAAAATGAACAGGATAAATTTATCCGCTTTCACTGGGAAACTGCCCCCAAAGAAGAATATTTTGAATTCCGGATCGATAAATCGGAGATCACCAATCAAACTATTCTGATCATTAAAGATTTTGCCGAGAAAAAAGATATTAAGGATCAAAGCCGTTTGTGGGATTACCAGGTAAAAGAATTGTTTCACCGGCTGGGTAATTGATCTTCCAGCAACGCTACCAGCAGGTTGAATTTTCTCCCTAAACTATTTTCTGCATCATCCCATTCCTGCAATGGGATTTTTTGTGCCAGCTTAATAAATGGTCTGGAGGCGATTTCCTTTTTAAAATCAGCTTCAGTCAGTTCGCCAACGGGCAAGTAATTGGACTTTTCAAAATGATGTTCCCATTCTCCTTCATTCACGCAGCAGTACATACCAGTTGTTTTTAGCTCAGACCAGGCGGCCGCTATTTTTTCTTCATACTGTGTTTTAAAGATGCCCGCCAGGTGAAGGGTGATGCTAAAATAATGGCCCCACCAAAACATTGTTCTTATTGCAAAAACAGCACTGCTGTTAAAATACCGGGGGTAATCCAGTACCCGGTACGGCAGGCCCTGGTAATTTTCTCCTTTTGATATTTTTGGTGAGGAGTGAATAAGCTCTTGCGGAATTGCTCCCGGATACTGATTCAAATAATTTTGCTGTTGCTGCTGAACCTGCGAAAGCAACAGGTTTACTTTTTGTAAGATGGCGTTCTTTGTTAAAATCCAATCGGCATTGGTAATCAGTTCCATCTCCTTTTCTGAAAGCCTTATTTTTGCTCCTTTCATACAATAAAGATAAGTGTTCAAAAAACTGGATATACTCATTATCAAAGCCTTTATCGGGCCTTTTATCGCTACGTTCTTTATTACGTTGCTGGTATTGGTGATGCAGTTCTTCTGGTTATATATAGATGATTTTGTAGGAAAAGGCCTTGGTACCAGCGTCATTTTTGAATTCATATTGTATCAAAGCGCTGTACTGGTGCCGCTCGCATTGCCTCTTTCTATTTTGCTCTCTTCCTTAATGACCTTTGGCAACCTGGGAGAAAGCTTTGAGTTGGTTGCCATCAAATCAGCGGGTATCTCCCTGTTGCGCTTTATGCGCCCGCTGCTTATCGTAAGTCTTTTCATCAGCGGTATCGCATTTGTCTTTGCCAATAATGTGATACCGGTGGCCAACCTGAAATCCAGGACCCTGCTCGGTGATATCGTATATGCCAAGCCGGCATTTGATCTTAAAGAAGGGGTCTTCTATGATAAGATACCCAATTTTGCCATCAAGATAGGAACGAAAGAGGACAACGACAGTGTGATACGGGATGTGATCGTGTATGAACAGGGTAATGCATTGCAGGATAATTTTATCATTGCCCGCAGCGGTATCATGCGGGTAACGGAAAATAAAAGGTTCCTGGAGTTTAACCTGAAGGATGGCTGGCGCTACCAGGAAAGAGGCAATCCTTATTCGCAAGGCAGTTCGGAATATGTGCGGATAGGATTTAAAGAATATAAAAAACAATTTGACCTGAGTACACTGGGATTTAGCAATCGTACTGCCGACAGTGTAAATAAGAATAATGAAAAAATGCTGAGTATGCGGCAGCTGGAAGTGGCCATGGATTCCCTTCGTAAGCAGATCAACCAAACCTATAAACAAAACCTGGAGAATCTTTTTTTACAGTTCCGGTTTGCCAGCCTTATTGATTCGACATGGAAAAAAATACCTGTTCCGGATAGTTTGAAAAATAAGAAGGCCAAAAGCTTTGATGACCTGCTGCCCGATTCCGCCAGGATAAATGTGAACCAGAGCGTACAGAATATTGCAGGATCAATACGAATTACTGCAGAATCCATTACCTCTAACCTGAAGGAGCAGGGAAGGAACCTGCGGAAACATCAGATCGAGTGGCACCGGAAGATCGTTTTATCGCTGGCCTGTGTGGTGTTATTCCTTATCGGGGCCCCATTGGGTTCTATTATCCGTAAAGGGGGGCTTGGAACACCCCTGATATTTGCCATTATTTTCTTCATGGTATTTTATTTCTCCAGTACTACGGGGGAAAAATTCGCCAAGGAAAATTCCATGACCCCTTTTACCGGTATGTGGCTGGCCACCTTTGTACTGGTGCCTATTGGTCTTTTTCTGACCTATAAGGCTATGAGAGATTCCCAACTCTTCAATAAAGACAAATATGCCCGGGTCTTCCGGTTTTTAAGAAAAGGCAATAAAGCCTGATTCGGCAATACATATTCTCCCCGGCTCAAAAATCCCACGTTTGTGGTATTGCCTGTTTAACAGGAATAGCTGACTTTTAGTAATAAATCCGTTTACTCAATAGAAGCATCCGTTTACTAAGTACTTTTAAAATGGAGGGATTCTAATTTGGAAATTTACGTTTCGAATGTTCAGGATGTCCTTTGAAGTCTTTAAAATATTTTTATGATGCAGGTTCCATTTTTGTCTTCAGTCAAAAAAACTATCCTGGTTGCCGCTTTTGCCATACCAGCCGTTATTGTTGTACAAGCCCAGGATGTTATAAAGGTTCAAAGCGGTGCAAGCATCGTGGTACAAAGCGGTACGGAAATGATCCTTATGGGTGGTCTTTCATTGGATAATGGAAGCACCCTTGTAAATAATGGAGCGATACGGGTAAAACAAAATGGTGCAACCGGTGCGGCTGACTGGACGGATAATACGCTGACAAGCTATAACTACGGTTCCGGTAAGGTGATCTTCAATGGAACAGTAGGGCACCTTGTAAATTCAAAAAACACTTTTGAAAGAATTGACAT
>CAYUCU010000007.1:0-55139 GCA_964443345.1 uncultured Chitinophaga sp. | reverse complement strand
TACCTGCCATTTCAAAACTTTTTCTGCCAATGAATACAGCGTCGACCTGTTTGAAAAAATCCTTTAGTCCATAATCCTGATCGGTAAAGCACCAATCATATTCTCCGTTGGGGCCTTCAATGAAACCGTCCAGGCTGACGGCAAGGCCAAGAATAACTTTTCTCATGGTATTCTGTTTTTGATGATAGCGTTTGGTATAAAATGCTACATAAGCTGGCGCAACAACAGGCGGAAAAGGAACAGCATCCACCAAAGAGTACGGACAATACACCGGGCCGTGTCGTAAAAAATTGCACACAAGGTCAATGAAAAGGGTTTATAACTTATAATATCCCAAGCTGTATCTGCACCCTGTTGTTTGCCGGATCAGCAAAGTCAACATTATTATATACTTCACGGCATTCATCCGTCATAGGGATCTTGTGCTGACCTATATACTCAATGATCGCTCCGTAGGATGCTTCCATTTTTTCCCAGGGCCCTTCGTGCCCATAGCACACGGCTTTGAAAGCCGGCACCTCCTTTACTTTGAATGTTGAGGATTGAATGTCGCCTTGTACGGGCAATGCGATCTCCAGTGTGAAAACCGTATCAGGTTTTCCATCCATGCCATGATACATCCAGTATTGCGGCCCGCTTATCAAGGCTCCTTTTGCGGATGCCTCGGCATAGAGCTGCTTTGCAATGGTAGCTACAAAATTGCCAAGTTCAGGAATAGTGGTTTGATGACTGCTGTACAGCACTTTCATCGGTGGCTGCGTTTTGATCTCCATAATTTTTGTTTTAGGATACAAAACAACCACCGGGTAGTGACAACCTTATGTCAACAGGAAAAAAGTATTCTGAATCTTTTTCAGGAATAGGTCTCTTTAAGTTCTTCCAGCAGGTTTTTCATAATAGCTTTAAGCGAAGCGGGAGATTCTACTTCCACCAGGTTGGTGTACATGAGCAGCCACCGGCCAAAGTATTCAGGATGCGGTGTAAGAAAGTGCATACGGACCTTATCGCCAGCTTCTTCCTGCTTTACAAAACCCTGTTGGTATTTGCTTTCAAATATATAGTGGCTTTCTTCTTTATTAAATAGTACGACCATTTCCTGCAGGTGTGCTGATATGTCGGTAACGGTGCTAATATACTCCTTTAATGATTCATAAGAGCGGTTCTTATAAGTTTCATCCTTTAGCTGCAGCAGCAGGATCCTGCTGACACGGAAGTCGCGGTAATTATTTCTCAGCCGGCACCAGCCGATCAGGTGCCAGTGCTGGCCGTAATGCCAGAGCCCGACCGGCTCTACCTGTCTTTCAGAGATCGTTTCCCGGTTGGTCTGGTACCGGATACTGATCACTCTTTTTTCAGCAACAGCCTTTTGCAACGCAGCCAGGTGTTTACCTGGCATCTCTTCCACCTTTACCCTTGATGGCGATACTTCTACATTGGGAAGCAGCTGCTCCACATAGTCTTTATCAGCCGCACGCAGTACTGATTGTATTTTGAACATCGCATCATCAAACCCTTTTCGGACAGAGTCATCTGTCATTTGCTGTGCCAGTTTGCCGCCCATAAGCAGGGCAGCGGCCTCCTCCTGTGTAAACATAATGGGCGGTAGCCGGTACCCTTCCATGATAGTGTAGCCAGATCCTGCTTCACCGATCACTGGTACACCGCTCTCTTCCAATGCTTTTATATCCCGGTAAACAGTGCGCAGGCTGATAGAAAAGCGGTCGGCAACCTGCTGGGCGGTCACCCGCCGTTTACTCTGTAACTGGGTAAGAATAGCATGAAGCCTGTCTATGCGGTTCAAAATGGAAAGTTTGAGCTAAGATAGCGACTTGCACACTGCTCAAAAAAAAATTTGGTGATATGAAAAGTCTTATCGTATATTTGCGATATAAGATTTCAATATGACAAATAAAGAGCATTGGGAAAGGGTTTATAGCACCAAACAACTTACCGAAGTAAGCTGGTACCAGCCCACACCCGGCATATCTCTTGAATTTATTAAAGAGCTAACCATTGATAAGAACGCCGCAATTATCGATGTAGGCGGGGGCGATAGTCTTTTTGTGGACCACCTGATCAGGCAGGGTTATGTTGATGTTACAGTCCTGGACATATCGGAATCAGCAATCACCCGGGCAAAAAAAAGATTGGGCCCCCTGGCCAATAAGGTGCAGTGGATTGTAAGCGACATAACAGAATTTGTACCGAAAAGGCAATATGATCTCTGGCACGACAGGGCCACCTTTCATTTTCTGACCACCGGGACCCAGATAAATAAGTACTTAACAATTGCTAATAGCGCCACAGCACCTTCGGGAAAGATGGTGATCGGAACTTTCTCTGAAGCTGGTCCTGAAAAATGCAGTGGACTTCCGGTAAAAAAGTACAGCGAAGCAACACTTACCTCCCTGATCAATAAATGGTTTCGGAAAATAAAGTGCATTCAGGCCGACCACCTTACCCCGTTTAATACTATTCAGAATTTTTTGTTTTGCAGTTTTAAAAAAATAAGCATCTAATTATAATGGCGATCCACAAGAAAGAAGAGTTTACCCAAAAAGAACAAGACCTCGCAACATTTGCCAAGGCAATGGCACACCCTGCCCGCATAGCCATCCTGAAAGTACTGGCACAGCGGAATGAATGTATCTGTGGCGAGATCGTTGAGCTGTTGCCGCTGGCACAGAGCACCGTTTCCCAGCACCTGAAAGAATTGAAAAATGCCGGATTGATCAGTGGTACTATAGATGGTCCCCGCAGTTGCTATTGCATCAACTGGAAAGCATTTGAAAAGTTCAACAGCGAGTTCAATTTTCTTTTTGCAAACCTGAAAGTGAAAAACGAAAAAGCCTGTTGCTAATTAAAACGAGTATGCCCGCAGAAGTAATCTATAGAGTTGGAAAAGAGGAAGACCTGGCAGGAATTATTGACCTGTTAGATAAAAGCGGCCTGCCCATATCCGATATTCTGCCAGGTAAGATCGATTTTCTTGTTGCTGTTTCTAAAGAAAATGCAATTGTTGGCTGCATTGGTATTGAACAATATGGCAAAGACGGCTTGCTCAGATCGTTTGCCGTGAATAAGAACTTCAGGGACAAAAAAATTGGAAGCCATTTGTTTTCCCGGCTGCTGTCAATTGCTCACCAGTCCGGCATCCACACCCTGCACCTGCTGACTACAACAGCAGAAAAATATTTTTCCAAAAAGGGATTCGTAACTACAGACCGGGAGGCGGCAGCGGCAGCCATAAAGGCAACGACAGAGTTTTCGTCCCTGTGTCCTTCTTCATCTGCCTACATGGTGCTGGCCGATATTGGCAAACAAGCCCGTTATTACTATAGCAATGAACAGGCCCGGAGGCTGGATAAAGAAACCGGTTGCACCTTCTGGTCCATTAATGGCGAAAACCTCCAGTTCACCTTATTTGAGGTGCCGCCCAATACTCATTTTTCAGAACACAAACACGACAGCGAACAAATAACCTATGTGCTGGAAGGAGAGCTGTTCTTTGAAATTGAAAAAGATATCAGCAAACTATCCGCCGGCGACAGTATTGTCATTCCCGGCAACAAAGAGCATGCTGTGTGGACCGGGGCGGTAGCGGCTAGGGCTGTCGATGCGTGGTCGCCGGTAAATGAAACGTATAGTTCAAATCAAAATATAAAAACGTAAGTCATGAACAACGATTCACAAATAAAACAATTAGTAAAAGACAAGTATTCCGAGATCGCTTTACAGTCAAGAGATCACAATGCCAGCTCCTGCTGCGGGGCAACAAGTACCTGCAACGCCGATGAGGTGTATAATATTATGGCTGATGATTACACTCAATTAGATGGCTATAACCCCGATGCCGACCTGGGCCTGGGTTGCGGCTTACCCACCGAGTTTGCAAAGATCAAAGAAGGTGATGTGGTAATTGACCTGGGCAGTGGCGCCGGAAACGATGCCTTTGTGGCCAGGAAGGTAACCGGCGAAAAAGGAAAGGTGATCGGTATTGATTTTACCGAAGCCATGATTGCCCGTGCAAGAGATAATGCAGAAAAGCTGGGGTTAAACAATGTGGAGTTCCGGCAGGGTGATATTGAGGATATGCCTGTTACCTCCAACAAGGCCGATGTGATAGTGAGCAATTGTGTGCTGAACCTTGTTCCTAATAAACACAAAGTATTCAGCGAAGTGTACCGGGTACTAAAACCCGGCGGTCATTTTTCTATTTCAGACATTGTGCTGGAAGGTGAACTGCCTTCAAAGTGGAAAGAGGTGGCAGAGCTATATGCCGGTTGTGTGTCCGGGGCCATCCAGAAAAGCGAATACCTTGCTATTATTAAAGAAGCGGGCTTTAAGAACATCACTTTACAAAAAGACAAGACAATCATTATTCCTGATGAAATACTGGCCAGCTATTTATCCGCAGACGAGATCAGCGAGTATAAAAAAGGAAAGACCCGGATCGCCAGTATCACGGTGTATGCAGAAAAGCAGGCAAAAGATGAACGCAACTGTTGTGAGCCAGGAAGCGGTTGCTGTTAAACAGTCTCTTATTTATTCACTATAAAAAGTAAAGCCATGAAAGCAAACACGCAATTGCAGAAAGACCCAACCTGTTGTGAAGCCGGCAGCCTTTGCTGCGGAAACGACGGCGGAATTGGGTGCTGCTAAACAATTAAGGAGAAGCTCACGGGCTTCTCCTTTCTAGCTTTTTATTATGAAAAACAGGATCCTTTTTGTTTGTATTGAAAACAGCAACCGCAGCCAGATGAGCCAGGCGTTTGCAAAAATATTGGGTGGTGAATCGGTGGAAGCATTCAGTGCCGGCTCTCATCCGTCCGGCGTGGTGAATCCAAAAGCTATTGCTGCCATGAAAGAGCTGGGGTATGACCTGAGTAAACACGACAGTAAGTCATTAAAAGAGGTAGAGCAGTTTGCTCCGTTTGACGCAGTAGTAACTATGGGTTGTGGCGATGCCTGTCCCTGGATGCCTGCAAAACGGTTTATCGACTGGCAAATACCTGACCCCAAACATATGGAACCGGAAGAGTTTAATAAGGTGAGAGATCATATCAAAGAGCTGGTAGCTGAATTGCTGGTTGAATTACAAAAACCCAGCTAACTACAGTCCCGCAGCTTTACTTATCTCCAGCATTCTGTCCATCGGTTTTTTAGCAGCTATCCGCAACTCTTCCTCCATCAGTATTTCCGGCGTTTCATATTTCATGCAGAGATAGATCTTCTCCAGGGTATTGCGCTTCATATGCGGGCAATCATTGCAGGCACAACTGTTATTTGGCGGGGCTGGAATAAATGTTTTTTGAGGAGATGCCTTCATCATTTGGTGCAGGATACCAGTCTCTGTAGCCACGATATATTCGGATGAGGAGTCTGTTTGTGTGTATTTCAATAAGCCTGTGGTGGAGCCGATATAGTCCGCCATACGAAGTATCGGGTCTTCACACTCGGGGTGGGCGATCAGTTTTGCGTTCGGATGACGCACTTTCAGTTTGGTGATCTTTTCCAAACTAAATATCTCATGTACCATACAGGCACCATTCCACAGCAGCATATCACGGCTTGTTACTTTGTTGATATAAGCCCCCAGGTTTTTATCCGGGGCAAAAATTATTTTCTGTTCCTTTGGAAAACTTTCTACAATTATTTTCGCATTACTACTGGTGCAGATCACATCACTCAGTGCTTTGATGCCGGCACTGCAGTTGATATAGCTCACTACCACATGGTCCGGGTGCTGTTCTTTAAATTTTTTGAATAATAGTGGCGGGCAACTGTCGCTTAACGAACATCCGGCTTTCAGGTCCGGGATCACCACTTTTTTGGATGGATTCAGGATCTTGGCCGTTTCAGCCATAAAATGCACTCCGGCAAAAACGATCATATCCGCCTTGGTCTTTTCCGCCTGTTGTGCCAGGCCTAAACTGTCGCCGATATAGTCTGCCACATCCTGGATATCCGGCTCCTGGTAGTAGTGCGCCAGTACTACCGCATTTTTTTCCTTCTTCAGCCGTTCAATGGCGGCAAAAAGGTCCAGCTCAGGGTCCAGTTCTACATCCAGGAAACCCAATGCTTCCACATTTGCCTTGGCTATATCCAGCGTGTCGTTGTTCATCACATTTTGTTTTCGATGGAGCAATATTCCAACATGTCACACAACTTTTCAAAATAAAATTTTTCAAACTCGGTCTTAATACAATAATAGTATTAATATATTTTTATAAAAAAGAGTTTATTATTATTACAGCTGTGGATTCGTGGATAATATCTTTTACAAAATTACAGATTTGAAGTAATCCACATTAGTAACGGGGTAATTCACATCTTGTTTTGTTGATACCAGCAGTTTTCAGTGGTTGTATCCACAGTAATGTGTATTTCGCAACACGAAGAACTTTTAATGTATGATAAAAATAAACTTGTGAATAAAGACAGGATAATTGGTTCACTACTTGCCCGGTTAACCCAAAAGTAACAGAACCCACATTTTCGTTTCCAATCATTACGTTTCATATCCACGTTTCACATCGGGATATCCACATTATTATTGCCTCATTCACATACCGGTGGGGAGAAATTCATGAACCGGTCGTTTGATTTTAGCTAATAATGGGCCGTTTCTTAGTAATCCACCAGCGGAAAAAGGTATAAAAAGGAATCACTTAATTTTACCAGCACTGCAAATACCTAAAAATAGCTGTATGAAATACCTTAAACATTTATTGATAGCCTTTAGCCTTACCATTATCTCCCTTTTCGCCCGGGCAGACGAAGGAATGTGGTTGCCGCTTTTCCTTCAGCAACTGAACGAGAAACAGATGAAGACCATGGGGATGAAGATAAGCGCCAAAGACATATATAATATTAACAGTGGCAGCCTGAAGGATGCTATTGTAAGTTTTGGCGGCTTCTGCACCGGAGAGGTCATTTCTTCCAAAGGGTTGGTATTAACCAATCACCACTGCGGCTTTGATGCCGTTCAGAATCATTCTACCCTGGAGCATAATTATATAAGGGATGGCTTTTGGGCCAAAAATCATGGGGAAGAAATTCCCAACCAGGGACTCTTTGTCACTTTTATAGTACGGATAGATGATGTAAGCAAACAGGTATTGACTGGTGTAACACCTGCTATGTCAGAAAGTGAAAGGCAATCTGTCATTGATAAAAATATCGCCCGGCTAAGAAAAGAGGTTAAAAGAGAAAGTTACCAGGATAGTTTTATCCGGGGCTTTTTTGAAGGCAACCAATATTTTCTTTTTGTAACAGAAACCTACAAGGATGTAAGGTTAGTAGGAGCACCGCCAGCTGCCATAGGTAATTTTGGAAAAGATACCGACAACTGGATGTGGCCACGACATACCGGCGACTTCTCTATGTTTCGCATTTATGCAGGTAAAGACAATAAACCGGCCGATTATTCCCCGGACAACGTGCCGTATGTGCCAAAGAAATCATTGTCCATTTCCCTGGATGGGGTGAATGAAGGCGACTTTACAATGGTATTTGGTTTTCCCGGACGTACCAATCAATACCTGCATTCCGCAGCAGTGGAACAGATAATGACAGTGAATGATCCTGCAAAAATTGCTATCCGTGAAAAAGCACTGGCAGTGATAGATGGTTTTATGAGAAAAGATGAGCAGATAAAAATTCAGTATGCGGCCAAGTATGCCAGTATTCAAAACTCGTATAAAAAATGGCAGGGCGAGGTGCAGGGCCTTACAAGCACTAATGCATTAGGAAAAAAGAGAGCATACGAGGAGTTGTTTCAAAAAAGGGTAAATGCCAACCCGGCCTGGAAGGAAAAGTATGGAACGATATTGCCAGAACTGGAAAATTTGTATAAAGAAATAAAGCCCTACGGTTATGCCAGGGATTATTATATAGAAATAACCAGCAAGGTGGAACTATTGACCATTGCCGGCTGGATCAATTCGCTCCGTACGGCTTATGAGAAAGACGGAGATAAAGGATACCAGCAACGGTTGACGCAGGTAAAAAATATGCTGGGGGCATTTTATGATGAATACAATCCGGAGGTGGACCAAAAGCTGTTTGAAACATTAATAAAAATGTATGTTGATGACCAGGAGGAAACATACCAATCGCCGGTATTAAGAGACAAGCTGAAAGTATCTGGAAATGATTATGCCGCCCTGGCCAGCGGGCTATACAACTCCGTGGACCTTGATGATAAAAAAGCAACAATCGAAATGCTGGAAAAACCAGCACAGGAAGTACTTGCTTATTATAAAAACAATGCCGCCATCAGGCTATATACCGATATGGTGAATACGTATTCAACCACCGTTACAAAAAAATTAAATGAGATACAGGCCAGCATCAACAAACTGAACCGTGTGTATATGCAGGCACAAATGGAGGTGATAAAGGAAAAGAAATTCTATCCTGATGCCAACAGCACGTTGCGGGTAACCTATGGTAATGTAAAAGGATATGCACCAAGAGATGCGGTGAAGTATGACTTCTATACTTACCTGGATGGAGTGATGGACAAATACAAACCAGGTGACTATGAATTTGATGTGCCGGAAAAAATAAGAACACTTTATGCCGGCAAAGACTACGGCCAGTATGGCAGCAAGGGTAAAATGCCCGTTTGTTTTATAGCCATGAACCATACCACCGGCGGCAACTCCGGTAGTCCGGCCCTGGATGCCTATGGCAACCTGGTGGGCCTGAACTTTGACCGGGTGTGGGAGGGCACCATGAGCGATATAAATTACGACCCCTCCATTTGCCGCAACATCATGGTGGACATCCGCTATGTGCTGTTCATCGTGGACAAATACGCCGGGGCTGGCCACCTGGTGCAGGAAATGAAACTGGTGCACCCGAAGAAAAAATAATACAAGGGATTAGCAATTGGTAATTAGGGAATTAGAGCCATAACTTAGGATTGCACACATTGAATTTAAGCGGCAGGTCTGTATATAGTAAAGACCCTTTTCTTGGTGCCCGATTACTAATCTCAAATTACTAATACCCAATTCCCGATTTACACACTATTTTTCCCCAAAAGCCCTATTTTTGCCATCCTTTTTAAACAAGGTACACTATGTCTATTATACAGGATATCAGGGATAAGTATGCAAAGCTGACGGTTGTGCTTATTGCTCTTGCATTGCTGGGGTTTATTTTAACCGACTACTTTCAAAGCAAAAGCCGTGCAGGCGGAGGCAGCAGCTCCAATACGATCGGAACGGTGAATGGCAGCAGCATCAACTACGATGAGTTTATGAAGAAGGTGGAAATGACGAAGCAAAGTATGAAATCGCAGGGCTATCCCGCTGCCCAGGCAGATGTTCAGGCGCTGGACCAAACCTGGAACCAGGAAATTGACCGGTTGCTTTTAGAAGAAGAGCTGGACAAACTGGGAATACAGGTGAGCAAAAAAGAGATGGGAGATATAATGTATGGTCCCAATGCACCACAAGATCTTAAAAGCCAGTTTACGGATTCCGTAACCGGTCAGTATGATGGTTTAAAAGCCAAGCAGGCCATTGACAGGATGCTGAAAGACAAACAAACACCGCCAGAACAAAAGGCACAATTCAACAACTATATTGCCTACCTGGAAACACAGCGTAAAAATGACAAGTACTCATCCTTATTGAGCAACAGCGTCAATTATCCCCGCTGGATAGTGGAAAAAGAAAATGCAGATGCCAGCCAGATAGCAAAGATCTCTTTTGTAAATGAAACCTATGCCAGCATCAGCGACAGTACGGTAAAGGTGGAGGATAAGGCCATTGCAGATTATATCAGCAAGAACAAAGACATGTTCAAACAAGAAGAAAGTCGCAGCATTGCTTATGTTACATTCAGCGCAGCACCTTCTGCCGCCGATACTGCAGAAGTAAAAAATAAACTGCTTTCTTTAAAAGAGATATTTGATACTACCAGCAATATAGAAACATTCCTTATGAGTGAGGGTGTAACTAACTATTACAATGGCTATATCAACGGCAAGACCATTCAGATCGGCGCCAAAGATTCTATATTCAGAACACCGGTAGGCAGTGTGTACGGCCCCTACCTGGATGGTGGCAGCTTTGTATTGGCAAAAGTGGAAGGGGTAAGGCAAATGCCTGATACCGTAAAGGTGCGTCACATACTTATCGGCACACAACAGCAGGGAAGAGATACCACCACAGCCTATAACCTGACCGACAGCTTAAGAAAAGCTATTGCAGGCGGTGCTAACTTCGATACCCTTTGTGCTAAATTCTCAGACGATGGCGGAAGTAAAGAAAAGGGCGGTGTGTATGAGAGTGTGTACTCTGGTCAAATGGTGCCCCCGTTCAACGATTATATCTTCCTGAATCCTGCGGGTAGCAAAGGCATTGTAAAAACAGATTTCGGCTATCATTATATCGAGATCCTCTCACAGAAAGGAGGCGGCGCCGGTTATAAGATCGGGTATCTGCCAAAAGAGATCATTAGCAGCAAGGCCACCGACTCCAAAGCACAGGAAGACGCACTGAAATTTGCCAGCGAAAGCAAAGACATTAAAAGCTTTGATGCCGCCTTTGAAAAAGAGTGGAAGCCGAAAGGATATAAAAAGAACATAGCTGAAAATATTACGCCAAGCAGTTCACAAGCGGGTTCTGCGGGAACGTCAAGATCATTTGTAAGAGCTATTTACGATGCTGACCTTGGAGAGGTGATCAAGCCGGAGCTGATAGACAATAACTATGTGGTGGCTGTGGTTACCGAAGTGCTGAAAGAAGGAACCATGAGTGTGGCAAAAGCAAGAATGTATGTGGAGCCGTTATTAAAGAATAAGAAGAAAGCAGAAATGCTGAAGCAAAAAATTGGCAAAGTCACCACCCTTGAAGCGGCAGGAACAGTGCTGGGTGGTAAACAAATAATAACCGTTGACAGCCTTAGGATGACGGGCAAATCGCCCAACCCGGCATTGGGTTATGAACCAAGGATCGGAGGCGCAGCTTTCAACCCTGCCAATAAAGGTAAAGTAGTACCTGAAGCATTGGAGGGAGTAAATGGAGTGTATGTGGTGCGGGTGGACTCGGTTTCTGCAACAGCGCTGACTGTTGGAGATGTGACCAGCCAGCGTAAAGCAAAAGAGCAGCAAGCAAAGCAAAGCTTTAATCCCCAGGCTGCTTTGCGCAACGCAGCAACAATAAAAGACAAGCGTTCCAGGAGGATGTAAACGAATAAACAACCAAAACCAACTGCAACCCCGAAGCTATTTATATGCTTCGGGGTTTGTTTTTGCGGATTCCGCAAACAAGACCCGGCAGCGAATTGTTACTTTTACACCACTATCCTGCAACAGGCAGTATCTCCATCCGGAGTAGATAAAGAAAACAATGAGTGAACCATTCATAAATAAAGTAGCCGAAAGCGGGTTGATCACTATCGACCTGGAGAAATGGTATCCAAAAGGAGAGACCGCCGTGTTCGACATGAAGGACTACCTGTTCATGGGCATGATACTGAAAGAAAAAGACTTCAGGGAAGCGCTGAAAAACATTGACTGGACTACCTACCAAAACAAGAATGTAGCTATTACCTGTACCGCCGATGCCATCATTCCGGTGTGGGCCTATATGCTGGTGGCCGCCTACCTGCAGCCGGTAGCCGACGATTTTATCATGGGCGATGAAAAAGAATTACACAAGGCCCTTTTCCTGAAGCAACTGGCGTCAATAGACCTAAGTGAGTATGCCGATAAAAAAATTGTGATAAAAGGCTGCGGCGAAACCCCGATAGCCGATTATGTGTACATGGAAATAACGAAACTGCTGCGCCCTGTTGTAAAAAGCGTTATGTATGGCGAACCCTGCAGTACGGTGCCGGTGTATAAGAAGCGGTAAGACGGACGACGGTCAATAGACCACAGTAAAAGCGCTAAAGTCCAAAGGGGTCTTCTAAATCAGGTCTATCGTAACAAAAATTTTCCAAGTATTTTATTAAGCTAAATATAAAACGACCCAACCGACGTCTGTGGGCAATGGCCTATTGTTCCTAAAACCACCCTCTCTTTCTGAACAGCCACAACATAACTATCGGAATGATCAGCATCATTGACACGGCAGCGTAAAACCCCCATCGCTGATGAAAGAAGGTTACGTTTTCATCGAAGTTCATTCCGAAAACACCACCGATAACAGTGGCCGGCGCCAGCAGGCAGGTAACGATCGCCATCACTTTCATCACCTCATTCATCTTCATGTTCACGTTGTTGATATGCAGATCGTGTAAGCTCACCATCACATCACGATAGTTATCCGAAAGGTCAATAGCCTGTACAATATGATCATACACGTCTTTAAAATACTTGACATGCCGTTCTTCGATCAATTCACTTTCGGTGCGTAAAAAACCATTCACCAGCTCCCGGACAGGAGAAATATTTCTTTTTAAGACGATCAGTTCTTTGCGTAGTTGGGTGATATGGCTGAGGGCCCTTGGGTTATTGGCCCGGGTCACTTCTTCTTCTAATTCCTCGATCCGGTCACTCAGTTTTTCCATTACAGTAAAATAATGGTCCACGATCAGATCAAGCAATGTATAACAAAGATAATCAGCAGGCCGCTGCCTTATTTTTGTATGCGGTGTTTTAAGACGTTCCCGGAGAGGAGTAAACACATCCCGGTGCGCATCTTCCTGGAAGCTGATCACGACATCCTTTGCCAGGATGATGCTTATCTGTTCCTGTTCTACCGAGTTTTTTTCATTATTGTAGTAAAGCATATTGAGCAGGCAAAAGATACTGTTGTCTGCCTCATCCAGTTTGGGGCGCTGGTTAATGCTGAGAATATCTTCGATGATAAGCGGGTGAATATCAAAATGAGCGCAAACAGCTTCTACCTCAGCTTTACGAAGTCCGTCGATATTGATCCAGGTGGTGCGACCGCTGGTTTTATATTTAAAACAATCTCCCACAGAGGAGAGTTTTTTTTCTTCAAGTATTTCTTCGTTGTAGTCATAAACAGAAACAATCACCTGTTTAGCTTCCTCCCTGTGCGGAATAATGGTGGGATTGGCCGACAGGATCTCTTTCGTCCGCTGTTTATTGGCAAACAGGCTTTGCGGGTAGAGGTATCGCAGGTATTTTTCGGGCCTCAGCCGTTTTACATTCATAATTAAATGAAAGTTAGGAAATCTGTTGCATCCATGCAGAAGGAAGATCAGAAAAAAGCGATAACGGCCCTGGAAATAGCACCTAATCAGGCACGATCAATTCCACTCCACCAAACCGGTGCCGGACCAATGGCCAAATGAGGTGAGGTCCAGCTTGGGCTTATCCATATGAAACCAGATATCGAGCATATTCCAAAGCCGGATATCATCAAAGACAAAAAGACATTTGTTTTTAAAGGCAATGGTGGAGAAATTTTTAAGAAACTGGTATTCCTGCACGCCATCTTTTAAGGCATCCATGAAAATAAGATCGGCACTTTCAAAAAGGGCCTGATGTTTTTTAAACGCATTGATCTCTGTGGTGTCATCCAGGTGCTGAACCAGCTGCCCGTCAAAATCGGCGGTCTTTAAGATCGTATTGGGAAATTCGTTCCAGGGAATTACATCAAATGTATGAAGCGTTGCGCCGTCGGGTAAAAACTTTTTCATACACAAAGAAGAATAGCCAAGGTGAGTGCCCAGCTCAACAATTGTTTTGGGTTGCAGAATGCTTACCAGCGCCGCCAGCAACTTGTAATGCTCGCCGGGATAAATGGAAATATAATCAACATCAGCAGGGGGAATACGTTTTGAAATATCAGACAGGTCTGTTGTTACCGCTTTTTGTGCAACAGCAAGGCCAAGGCTTATCAAATGATCACTTGGCTGTCCTGGCTGAAGATGCATAGAGTACACGGCAGACAATCTTTTGTCGGCAGCATTTCCGGGAATCTTGTCAGAAGGATCTTCCGGCTTGTTGCGAAACAGGTTCTTAATAAAACTCATCGGGCAAAAATAGGATTTAATATACAAGCAGGATGGCGGCAACGCATACCCGTCATTCTACTTTTTGGGCGCTGGCGCTGCTAAAAAAGTCAAAGGAATGCCGATGCAGAAGACTAAAATCAGGGCGGCTATGACCGCCTTTTTAATATTAAAAGGAAAAGAGGGTGTGAGGGATAAGGGAAGTACCACAAACCGCATAAAAGCCCAAACGAAAATACCATAGACAAACCCCGTAAGCAATTTGTTTCGCAATAACACCGGCCACATGCTAACCACCCAAAAGAAAAAGACAGAGAACCCAATAGCAATAATATAATGGAACATCAACCCCCAGGTCAGCATAGCGTTTCCTCCGGCAAAGGCTTCATTACCAAAAACGCCGCTGGCGACAAACCGAAGTACAGGGGCCGGGCCGTTGCCGGTGTTAATATAGTTTTGAAGACAAGCGGCGGTAATGTCCAGTGTGCCCACTATCAGTCCGGCAACCATCGCTTTTTTTAATAAGGTGGAGTTCATGGTGTTTTGGTTTATGGTTAAAAAAGGCCCGCCTATAATTTATCATACAAAGCCCGCAGCTTTTCCCCGGTCATTATTTTTTCCCAATCAGGACCCAGTGCATTTTCCCAAAGTGGTTTCATTCCCAGCGATACCCCCATCATTTTATTAAAATCTTCTTCGCTCAATCCTTTGCAAATGCCTGTTGGGATATCAATATTGTTCTTCTCCACCATGTATTTGAATTCTTTTACCCCGGCCGGGTAATATTCTTCCAGGTGATTCATGACAATGCAGTTGCCGATACCGTGTTTGGTACCCAGCAAATAACTTAATCCATAACTAACGGCATGCGCCACACCTACCTGGCTATAGGCAATGCTCATCCCACCTGCATAGGAAGCCATCATCAGCTTATCATCACAATCATCATCCCAGCGATCTTTGTTTACAAATACATCTCGGCACAATTGTAATGCCTTTTCACCATAGCTCTTGCTGAATTCATTCAGAAACGTTCCTTCCAGGCTTTCAATACAATGAATATAGCAATCCATGCCGGTATAGAAACGCTGATTGGCCGGTGCGTCTTTAGTAAGTTCGGGATCTAAAACGATCTGATCAAAAGGAGTGAAGTCGGAGTTCATTCCTAATTTTTTGGTGGGACCAGTAAGTACCGTTGTTCTCGATACTTCGGCACCGGTACCACTTAGTGTAGGGACACCTGCTTTATATACACCCGGATTTTTTACCAGGTCCCAGCCCTGGTAGTCGGCAGAAGAGCCGGGATTGCCCATCATTAATGACACCGCTTTAGCAAGGTCCATCGTGGAGCCGCCACCGATACCGATCACACCGCTCACCGTACCGAACTCCTCTTTCAGTTGCTGTGCCAGGGAATCCACGTAAGTGGTTTTGGGTTCGTAAGTAACGTCGGCAAAGATGATCTTATCTTTTCCCCGAACAGGAATGCGGCTGACAAGCGGCTTACCATCAAAGTAATGATCGACCAGGAAGATCATCGGCGCTTCGCCTTTTCGGTGCGGTGCAAGAATTTCATCCAGCTGGTTAAAGCTGCCACGGCCGTACACTACATAGCCAACCAATTTAAAATTGCGAAACTTCATACGGAGAATTTGGTCACGAAAATACAGTAAAGATTAGCCTGCGGCAAAATAGGGCTGGCCACAGATTACACGGATTAACACAGATTAGATGGCCCACGGGGCCCTGCAGGCTACGCCATTTTATACTCCCGATACAACGCCAAGGCGCTACAGGTTTCTTTGCGTCGTGGCGGCTTGGCGAGAGATCATTTGTATTAATCTGTGTTAATCCGTGTAATCTGTGGCTGAAACTCTATATCAACTTCGCCGCCTTCTCCAAATCTTCCGGCGTATCTATCTCCACTCCCATATAATCCACCACCACCATACGCAGCGGCACGCCATTTTCCAGGTAGCGAAGACATTCTATTTTTTCTGCAGCCTCCAGTGGTGTAACGGGCCAGCCGGTAAAATCAAGCAATGCTTTTTTGCGAAAAGCATATACACCAATATGTTCATAATAAGTGGTAGGGTACTCCCGGTCTCTCGGGTAGGGAATCACACTACGGCTGAAGAAAAGGGCATTCATTTTTTTGTCCACAGCCACTTTTACAAAGTTGGGGTCCAGGATATCATTCCGGTCTGTAAGTACCTGCATCAGGGAAGCCACTTGTACAGCGGCATCATCGAATTGTTTCAGTAGTTTTTGCAGCGGTTCTTTTTTTACAAAAGGGGTATCGCCCTGTACATTTACAATGATATCAACATCCATAGCCGCCGCCGCTTCTGCAATACGGTCACTGCCGCTTTCATGTTCATACTGGCTCATCACGGCTTTGCCGCCGGCATTGGTTATCTCAGAGAAGATGATATCGCTGTCGGTCACCACCACTACCTCATCAAACAAGCCCGTGGCTACGGAGGCATCATAAGTGTGGCGGATGACGGTTTTATCACCCAGCACCTGCATCAGCTTACCGGGAAAACGGGTGGCTGCGTAACGGGCGGGTATCAGGGCAATTTTTTTCATATGCAAATCTATACTCCGCCGCTGAAAAAGATGACTAATTGGTTGTCCTGCATATACATTTCAAATTCGTAGTAGGCGCCGTCCTCAAAACTTATTTTTATCTTTTCAATGGTGAAGGGGCTCTTGTCGGTGTCATCATTATTAAAGCGGATCACCTTTATCTCATACTCCCTGTCACCCTTTTTATAGGTCTTGCCTGTAAAGGGAAACTCTTCTTTTTCGCCAAACACTTCTTTGAATTCCGGTATCAGCCGGCAAAGTATAAAACCCTGCTGCAGGCTGAAGCCGGGAAGAAAATAAGTATCGGAGCCATATTCATACGCATAAAACTGGTGGTACTCTCCGCCATTCTTATACACTTGCTTCGTCAGCTCCCATCCGCTTTCAGTTATCTGGTACATGGTGCCGGACCTCGTCACCACTTTGGGGCCTGCCGGCAAAGCGTTCTGTGCCAGGTATTGTTTCAGGTCTTTAATGGTGGCCAGCTTTGGCGGGGCCCAGGGAAGCAAATAGCTGTCAACAATATAGCCGGTCTTATTATTGAATTTTACTTTTTTCCAGTAGCCGGTCAGGTTTTCGGTTACTATTTCTTTCCATTCAGCCTCTTCATCAATGGTTGTCACTTTTGTTCCGTAAGGAATCTTATCCAGCACTTTGGAGGAGGGGTCCGCTTTTTCTCTCATACTCAGCCCGGCTTTGGCTGCTACAAAATAAGTGCCCTGCATCAGTTGTGCGCTGGCAGAAAGGGCAAAGGCAAAAAATGCCGCCAGTAAAATGATCCGCATAGTTTATGGTTTGTGGTTCAGGAATCTTTTTTTTGAAAAGGATGTTTCAACAGGCTCATCACATCTTCATCTTTTTCGGCAGGATAATAACGGTCGAGACCGTAATGAATTTCTTTAGTGTCCAGCTTACTGAAGGTTCCCAACAACCGGTCCCAGATGGAGAACACAGCACCATAGTTCGTATCCGTATAAGGTTGCTTCCAATGGTGGTGCACCTTGTGCATATTGGGTGAAATAAGGACATAACTTAATGCAGTATCCAATTTCTTTGGCAGGCTGATATTGGCATGGGTGAATGCGGTAGCTATGACCACCAGGGTCTGATAGATCATCACACTATACATAGGCGCACCGGAGATGAAAATAAAAATGATAAAAAAAATACCGCGGAGTAAGCTATCACCCGGGTGGTGGCGCAGCCCGGTAGTGACATCAACATTGGTATCGCTGTGATGAATAAGGTGAAAACGCCAGAGATATGGCGTTTTGTGCATCACCAGGTGCACCAGCCAGCTGCTGAAATCGAGGGCCAGCACACCAATCAGGATCGTTGCTATAACACCGCTGCCAAACCAATACACCATACCGAACTGTTCTTTCAGGCACCAGTCGGATAACAGCACGATCAATACGGCCAGCCCGGTATGAATGATAAGGTGAATAACGGTAAAGAAAAAATTGACCCCGGCGTGGCGCAGTTTGTTTTTTTTATACGTGAGTGCGATAAGCGGGATAGCGCCTTCGATGATCCAGAAGAGCAGCAGGCCGCCAACGAGGATGGCCATCCGCTCCAGCGGCCGCTGTTCCAGGGTTTGAAAATGTTCTAAAAGTCGTTGCCACATATGCAATCATTTTGCTGGGAAAAGTTACGAAGGAATTGCGGAAACTAAATCAGGCCGCTGAATCTGTTTGAGGAAACTCATGCTTACAATCAAAGCAATGATTGACTTTATCAATGGCCATTGCATAATCTCCAATAAAAAAAGTGGTGATGGCGCTGAGCCAATTTACAGCCTTACGTGGGGTACTCACCAGTTCCACATTGTGTGAGCCGCATTTAGGACAAACAACAGCCAGCTTTTGCTCTTTTTTCAACTCCGTTAAAATTTCCCAGGCCCTTTGAGCATCCTCTTTCGGTATCATTATTTTTATACCGCCAACAGCATTGGTCAATATAGGATCTATGGTTACCGTGTTCTCATCTTTCAGCCAGCTGCTTATGCCTTGTTCCTCCAGCACCCCTTTGGCAATATGGGCCTCTACATAATTAGCATACGAATTCAGAATCACAAAGTCCATAATTGAAAATTAAAAATCCCGCAAAGACACAATGTACACAAAGAAAAAATCCTTTTTAGAAACGTCTTTGTGCTCTTTGCGGCTTTGCGGGAAACAAATTAATACCTAATTACAAAAAGCCCCGTCATCTTCCATACTCATCTCCATATTCCTCCGCATATTTTTCATACCGCTTGATGAGTTCAATGTTCTTCTTTTCGATGTCGGTTAAAAAACCTTTGATGTCAACCGTGTTGGGAACATACCAATCTTCATTTTCAAATTGCTGGCGCAAATGTTTTTTCTTAAAACAATAACCATGACGAGCAAATATCTCATTGCGCATAAATTCCAGGTCTTCCTTCATTTCGTTTTCCACATCCTTTGCTTTTAACAGGCGCATAGAAGCTTGTGGATAAGAGCCAACATCAGGTTTGTATTCAAACTTTTTGCGGGAAAGGCTGTACTCTTTGGCCGGTTTTTTAGTATTGTTGGGTTTCCAGGAACCTTTAACTGAGTCCGGGCTGGCAGGGTTGATGGAAAATTCAAAAACGCCATCATCCGGGTGGTCTCCCGGTTCTTTCGCAACGATGGTGTACAGGCCGGCATTTTCCTTAAATACACCGGAGAAAGGGCGATCGTTGCCACCCACAATAGAACGGCCCTCTATAGAATCTCCCTGAGCTTTTATAATAAGCAGGGTTATTTTATTATCGCCAAAGGCGCCTACAAAGGAGCCCAATATTTTTTCTACCAGGTTAACGGCAAGGGGTGGCGGCGTTTGGGTGCTGGTGGTGGCAGAGGCAGTGTCGTCCATACTGTCTTTAGGGGGGGCATCAGCTTTCTTATTATTGTTGCAGGCAACTAAAAAAGAACCGGCGATCAGAAGAGACCAAATTTTTCTCATGGTGAAAGGTTTAAATTTGATTGTGTGTTTAAATTAATAGTCTTTTAAAAGTACCACAAATTTTGACCCGGACAAATAGTTGGAATGCGGGCCTGCTGCTCCTGCTGGCTTTTTTCACCTGGCTGATGGCAAGCATCACCATGGAATACATCCCCTATAATACAGATGTGGGCTTTTTGCGGATCAAGCAGCAATATATTGATATTGACCACTGGCGGATCGCCTTTTTCATTCATGTGTATGCCAGCTTGTGGGTACTTTTTGCGGGGTTTACACAGTTTTCCAAAAGGCTGCAGCGAAACAATCCCTCACTGCATCGCACCCTTGGCTATGTGTATGTGGTGGATGTGCTGCTGATCACCGGCCCTGCCGGGCTTATCATGGGTTTTTATGCTAATGGCGGCCTCTTTTCAAGGATCGCTTTTGTATTACTTGCTGTACTATGGATATTTTTCACCGCCATGGCATTGATCAAAGCAAAGCAAAAGAACTTCAAAGCCCACCGCAACTACATGATAAGAAGTTATGCACTTACTTTATCTGCATTGACATTAAGGGCCTGGAAATATGCTATTACCAACACCATGACAGTGCCGCCAATGGATGTGTACCGGGTGGTGGCGTGGTTGGGCTGGCTGGGAAATTTAATTTTTGCCGAATATTTAATTTGGCGGAACGGGGGCTTGAGGAGGGTTAAAAACTAAAAAATCAACAAGCTAGCGACAATTATTGCAGCTTTTTGAATGTTTTTTCCAATAAAGACTCAAGGAGTTGCTGCTGTTTTAGATAAGCATCAAGAAGTTTTTTGGGAACATAGTAATAGTGTTCAGACTGCGTCACCGTCAAATTTGATTTCTTGTTTTCTTTCAACAAAGAATCCGTCTCGGGTTCAGAGCATAAAAGCCAATCTGCTGAAACCTTAAACTCAGAACAAATTCTGTTTATTATGTGAGCCGCAGGCACAGCTTTGTTGTTTTCATATTTGCTATAATTGCTTTGCTCCATGTGCAACTTTTTACTCATCTCCGTCTGTGTAAAATGATGGCTTTGCCGAATTTTCTTAAGGCGGTCTCCAAAACTCATAGAATACGTATTACGGGATTTAAAAATAAATAAAATATTATGAATTGACATAATACATTATCTCAAAGAATTTTATATCTGGTTAAATGAACCAAGCTTTGTAATCCGAGGGACGTTTGGCCCAGGAGAGAAACTTAAATTGAAAATTGCTTACAAATTCCAAGCGTCGGACCCCTCAATTATTTTAAAAGGAAATGTTCATTTTAAACCTAAAAAAAATTTTATGAAAACGACCCAAACAACCACCAAAAGAATGTTGATTATTACAGTAATTTGTTTTTTATTCTCTGCATCATGCAGTAAAAGCGACAAACCCGGAGAAGTTAATAATATCCAGGAAAACCCGGCGACAAGCAGATTTAGATCGATAAAGGAGATAATAAAGGCTGTAGATAAAGACAAACTGGATGCATTTATTACAAAGCTAAAGGCCAAATACAACTCAAGAGTGATTGATGGGTTTCCCGTTATTCCGGACGACGTATTATTAGAAGAAGAAGCGCAAGCAGTTTTACAACCAACGAATGATACTATTTTGACTTATCTGAATCAAAACTACCCCCACCTTGGTAGTACAGAACTTGTTGTAACAAATGACCCGGATTTTACATATTTTGCCCAAGTGTATTCTATTGCTGAGCAAAGCGGTTTTATAACCCCAATACACGGCACCACAGAAGTGGCAGCAAGGCAAATCCCGGCATGGCTTAGGTGTACTGTCGACCTGGTAATGGGATATTTTGATGTAAGAGGATTAATCAGCGAATTAGGAAACTTTGAATTTAGCACGGTATGGAGAGCAGTAAAAGGAGCCATTAAAAAATATGTTGGCTTCATCGCCGCTGCCATCTTGATATATGACATAACAACAGAATGTATCTTGTGATTCCACGGTGTGTGGAATTTATTCAGGAATAAAACAATAGTAGTATAACCATGGATAAATTTGTAACGTATTTCGTGATAGCCCTCAACTCGCTGTTATTTGTATTACATATTTTTAAAATTATTTATGCCCTTTTTAAACCTGATTTTTTACGGCATAAGATTTTTCATTTTCCGACAGACAAGTATTACATCGTTGGTTATTATTTGTGTGCAATGTTGCTTATGCTTATCCTGATACTAATGAAACTAAATCTTATATAATGTAGTAGTAAGCAACCGGATAAACCATAAAAAAACCCGCCATCGGCGGGTTTTTAAAATTTATTGATTCAGCATGAGTGGCATCACCAGCATCAGCAGTTCCTCGTTCTCATCCTGGTCAGATGGTTTGATGATACCGGCTTTGGTGGGGGTAGACAATTCGATCGTTATTTCATCGCCATCGGCGGCGTTCAGCATTTCTATTAAGAATTTGGCATTGAAAGCGATCATCAGGTCTTCGCCATTATACTGGCATTTCATCCGCTCATTTCCTTCAAAGCTAAAGTCCACATCCTGTGCAGCCAGTTGCAGCTCACTGCCGCTAATGCTTAAGGCCACCTGGTTGGTGCTTTTATTACTAAACACACTTACCCGGCGCAGGGCATTTTGAAAATCGGTTTTGCTAACGGTAAGCCTGTAGGGGTTGTCTGTTGGTATCACCACTTTATAATCAGGGAAGCGGGCATCGATCAGTCGGCAACTCATTTGGGTGGTACCATGTTTTACAAACAGGTGGTTGCTGTTGTAGCTTACCGTTATTTCTTCATCGCTGGATGGGATAGCGGCTTTCAGCAGGTTCAAAGGCTTGCGGGGCGCAATAAAGGAATCGGACTTGGGGCATTTCACATCTTTTCTTTTATAGCGAACAAGGCGATGGGCATCCGTAGCCACACATTGCAGGCCTTTTTTATCCAGCTCAAAGAAAACACCCGTCATGGCCGGACGCAGATCATCATTACTGGTGGCAAACAAAGTCTTGTTGATAGCCGTTACCAATGCCGAAGCCGGCATGGTGAAGGAAGTAGTATCATCAGCAGCGGGTTCTTTTGGAAAATTATCCGGGTTTTCACCCATTACTTTATACTTACCATTATCACTGGTGATCTCAATGCCAAAGTTTTTATCTATGTTAAATGTAAGTGGCTGATCAGGAAGGTTCTTTAATGAATCCAGCAATATTTTAGCGGGGATACAAACCTTTCCGCTGTCTTTGGCTTCAATATCTAATTGCACCCGCATTACGGTTTCCAGGTCGGTGGCCACCACGGTCAGTTTATTTTTTTCTACTTCAAACAGAAAATCTTCCAGGATGGGAAGCACTGTATTAGCATTGATCACACCGGCAATATGCTGCAGCTGTTTCAATAAAGCAGAGGAGGATGCTATAAACTTCATCGTATAAATCGTTTGTGGCGAAACTACTGATTTTTGCCATACACCAAACACCTGTTTTCCAGCCGGATATTAACAAAACAGGGGAAAACTTCGTTTTAAAGCAAGTCACAACCCGGTACTTGCAACCGCAACTTCTTTGTATATTGCCAGTCCTCAAAAAAGACGAAATGCTCGAAAAACTATTTGGATGGGGAAAGAAAAAAGAACCGGCGCAGGCAGAACCGGAAATCCCCTTCGGACGTTATTCCGATAACAATAAACCACTGGCTAAAGTAAACCGCTGGACAGACGCCGATACGTTCTTCAAGGAAAAAAAATACCCCGAAAGCCTCGATGCTTTTTTTGATTACCTGCGGGACGATACCCTGCAAAATGTAGTGTATGAAAGAAACGGGGCTGAAGGACGCTTTGAATTTTACCAGGGATCCAAAATGGTGCGGGGACGCTTCGATAAAGAAGAACTAAAAGCAGAAGTAACACTGGCCCGTATGCCACACCCTTCCGTGCCCGTGATGCGCCGCCTTCTGGAGATGAATTTCAATTTGTTCTACAGCCGCTTTGCATTGGATAATGAACGGCTGTGTATGCGGTTCGACAGTGATTCAGAAACAGCCAGTCCCAGCAAATTATATTATGGATTAAAAGAACTGGCCACCAAGGCCGATAAACAGGACGATCTGCTGGTACAGGATTTTGCCATGCTGGAATCTGCCGACAGCGATCACTTATCTGTTATCCAGGATAAAGAGAAAGAAGTAAAGTATGAATACCTGCAAAAATGGATCGGCCAAACAGTAGATACCATTGCCGGCCTGGATGCCGACAAGTTCTCCGGCGGTATTGCTTATATGCTGCTGACCCTTATTTACCGGATCGATTATTTAATAATACCGGAAGGAAAACTGCTGAACGACCTGGAGAAGATCAGCGGCATCTATTTTAAAAAAGACGAACGGCCGGTGATTGAAAAGAACCGGGACATGGTAGAAGCATTCAAAACCATGAAGGCGCTGCCAAAAGAAGAAGTATTCAAATACCTGCTGCGGTCAAAATATACGTTTTCTATTGTGGCACCACAGCAATATAAGACCGTCGCCGACTCTATTCATGGTGCCAACCAGAATATGATCTGGTACCGGGATAATAACTATCCGCATATCGGCTCGCAGATAACCGAATACGGCATAGCCTATTGCCAGTACTCTTATAGTTTGCCCCGTGCCATTACCGAACTGTATCATTTGTACATGATGGTAAACTATCCGGATTTCTTTGCGGCCCTCGGGTTTCAAACCGTGTATTATGATCCTGCAAAAAATCAGTTTGCAACAGAAGAGATTACGGACAGGATAAAAGAGATACAAACAAAGTGGAAAGACAAGTATCCCAATATGGATTTTAAGATACAGAACCTGCGGTATGACAGCCTGATCAACTTCAACCTGACCTATACGAATGAGATGGAGTTTTTAAATATGGAAGCAAAATAGATAATAGTGAATGGCTAAAAGATAAAAGTTAACCGCTATCCTGAAGAGTTATTATCTGTTCGTTGTTAACTTTTATCCGGCAAGAAAATAATTAAATCAAAACGACCTTTCCCCATGGACCCGCAACAAATAATCGAACAATACCAGAAAGCTATCATCCAGATCGCCACAGCAGGCGGTACCGGTACCGGTTTTTATGTAAAAGAATTTGACCTCATCGTTACCAATGCCCATGTGGTGGCAGATGATGCGGAGGTAACGATTGCCGGCAAAGCATTTGATAAAGCGCTGTCAAGAGTGTGGTACACAGATAGAAAACACGACCTGGCTTTTCTGCAGGCGCCCGCAGGTATTGAATTACCGGAAATAAAACTCGGTCAGTATGATCAAATGAAAGATGGTGATTCTGTAGTGGCGATAGGGCATCCGTACGGATTGAATTATACCGCTACACAAGGAGTGATTTCAAAAGTGGACCGCATCAGGGAGGGAATAAAGTATATACAAATAGATGCGGCCATCAACCCCGGCAACAGCGGCGGTCCGCTGGTGAATATGAGTGGCGAGATCATTGGTGTCAACTCTTTTATCATTCGTGGCGGCGATAACCTGGGCTTTGCATTGCCGGTAAATTATTTAAGAGAAGCCCTCCAGATGTATTTGCCAAATAAGGGGCAGGCTTCCACCCGTTGTTTCAGTTGTGGCTACCTGGTTACTACTGCTAATATTGATTCATTGAAATACTGTCCCAGTTGCGGTACCGAAGCCAAGCTGCCAGAAATACCCGAGAAAGAAATAGAGCCGGTTGGCGCCGCCAAGACCATTGAAGAAATTTTAAAAGAGCTGGGCAAAGATGTGCGGCTGGCAAGGGAAGGAGTGAATCATTGGAGTGTAAAAGAGGGCTCCGCCAAAATAAAGATCACTTATAACCCGGAAAACTTTTTTATTGCCGGCGACGCCTACCTCTGCCAGATGCCGGGAGAGGCGACTAAAATAAAACCACTCTACCAGTTTTTACTGGAAGAAAACTTCCGCACACATGGATTGGTACTTAGTTGTGTAAAACAAAACATTGTGCTTAGTTGCATCATGTACGATCTTGATATGACCAAAGAAAATGGCGCCGAAGCGTTTCGCAATCTTTTTCAAAAAGCAGATCATTATGACGACTTTTTAAAGCATGAGTATGCCTGCACAGACAGGTTGGAAGAATAACTCCTGCAACAATCTGCTTCCCTTTTTATACTTTTAATATGCACGAAGTTCCGCCTTAAGCATATTTTGTTGTTAGCTTGTTGTTGTACGCAATGGCTGCCGGCACCAACCACTCAAATTAACCGGGACAAGTTATGGTTCAATTTTATTTGAAACGGAGGCCCTACCCGACAGACAAAGCCAGCGTACATTTGCAGCATGTACAAAAAGCAACTGACAAAGGAACAGGCCCTTCAGAAGCTGAAGCATTACTGCGCCTACCAGGAACGTTGCCACAGCGAGGTAAAAGAGAAGCTGTATACCCTCGGTGTTTGGAAAAAAGACCAGGATGAGGTCATTGCTTCACTCATCGAAGAAGGCTATCTGAGTGAAGAACGGTTTGCAATAGCATTTGCCGGCGGCAAATTCCGGATGAAACAATGGGGCCGGGTAAAAATAAAATATGAGCTAAAACAAAAACAGGTAAGCGAGTACAGCATTAAGAAAGCATTAAAACAGATTGATGAAGAAGAGTACCAAAGCGTACTAACAAAGCTGGCCAAAGAAAAGTATGCTTCGCTGAAAAGCGAACAATATTTGATACGAAAGAAGAAAACAATGGATTATTTATTCCAGCGGGGATTTGAAGGAGAGTTGGTAAGCGAAGCAATGAAAGCGCTTACTGAAAAGTAAATTTATTTTTCCCGCAAAGACGCAATGCCGGAATTTCATATCCTTCTTTGCGCCACGGCGTCTTTGCGGGATTTATTTTTTTACCATCTCATTTCCTCTTTCTCCCTTTTTCCTCTGGGCGAGATGTATTAATTTTTCCATTCAGTAATTTATTCCACAACAATTTTTACCATCTCATTTCCCGAAGCTCTTTGAAACTGCACCCAATACATTCCCCGGCTCAATGCAGGTAATGGCACCGTGAAATAGCCTTCTTGTCCGCCGGTTTGTTTAGTCAGCACCAGGCGTCCATTATTATCCATGATCTTAATAGCGATCACCTTTTTTTCTGCGATCACTTGCAGTATATTGGTGGTAACAATAGTTGGGAAGACCCTGATGCTGCCATCTTCTTTACTATTAATTGTAATTATTGGCGAGTAAGTAATGCCGCCCCTGTTTTCTTCTATCTGCAGGCGGTAGAATAATTTTCCAGTTTCCAGTGTATAATGTCTGAAGTTATACAATTGGTTATCGGGTTGATTCAGTGCGGCCACTTCACCGGCAGAAAGCCAGTTGACTCCATCGCTGCTGTATTCAATTATAAAACGATTAATGGTTTGCGAAGCAGCAATGGTCCATTTCAATTCATTGTAGCCGGCCTGTTTTTTACCGGAAAAAGATAAGAGCGACACCGGTAATATCGCAGTTACATCCACTTTATAGATACTGCCACTAAGTGATACAGCATATAATGTCCCGTTGTCAGCTTCACCAAAGGCGGAGATGCTTCCCGGAAGACCGGGTTGTCTTCTTGTCGTCCATCCGCCGCTTCCGTTGGGATTGATCAACCACACATTACCGGAAACATAGTCAGCACAAATATAATAGCCCTGCAGTGCAGGATATTCAGCCCCGCGGTACACAAATCCACCTGTGATAGAAAATCCACCCGTTGCAAAAATGTGCGGATAAACAAATATGGGGGAAATATAACTGGCTTGCGGCAAACAACCGGCGGTGTTATACGCAGCATTGCCTTCATAACAACGCCAGCCATAATTGATACCGCCGCTGGTACCGGCAGAACGAAAGTTCACTTCTTCCCAGGCACCTTGTCCCACATCTGCGATCCACATATCATTGGTGCTGCGGTCAAAACTCCACCGCCAGGGATTTCGTAAGCCCAATGCCCAGATATGATCGTCCACATTCGGATCGGCAACATAAGGGTTGTCGGCAGGAATGATATAATATGGCGGCACTAAAAAATTATTTACATCAATGCGTATCATTTTCCCCAACAGGGACAATCCGTTTTGTGAAAAATTATTAGGGTCACCACCGCTGCCGCCATCGCCCGTGCCAAAATAGAGATAACCATCGGGACCAAAATTCAGATCGCCACCATTATGATTGGCAAATGGTTTGGGAATAGTGAGCAGCACTACACCACTTGCCGCATCTGCCAGGTCAGGATTACCCGCCTGTGCCTGGTAACGGGCAATGGTAATATCACCACTTGTATTTGTGTAATAAACAAAGAAGTAACGGTTGGTTTCATAATCAGGATGAAAGGCCACGCTTAACAATCCTCTTTCGCCACCGGCAGAAATGATAGTACTAATGTCGAGGAATGGTGTGGCAAGTAAAATGGTACCATTATGGATCCGTATCCTGCCGCCCTGCTCCACAATAAAGAGACGGTTGGTGCCATCTCCGGCGCCGGTAATATCAACAGGTGATGACAATCCGGAGGTAATAAAATTGCTAAACCCCAGAACAGGTTGGGCGTGGATAAAATTCCCCGGGGCAAGGAGTAAGGTGGTGGTGAACAGTATGGCTTGTACTACATGAAGTATATATTTTCTCATAGTACATGGTTTTATAAGAAAAGGGAGTACAAATTCAATGCCTGAATGGGAAACGGTATCAGCCACAGGAAAGAAAAAGTACCTGGGAGTAGTACGAACAGAGGATTGGTTATAGTTTATGGGGGATTAAGGGGATGATTATTGAAACAACGGTACCCTTTCCTTTTCCGCTGCTGATTGAAATAGTGGCACCCATCATTTTCAACAGGTCTTTAATGATGAGATAGCCCAACCCGTTGCCTTTGCGGTTATCGATATTTGCAGAAGATATAATGAACTGGTCAGCCATAATGTTTTGTATTTGCTCGGGGGTCATACCAACACCGCTGTCCTTTACCCGGACGATGAAATTGTTATTTCCAGATTCACTGCTTATCACAATATTTCCCCGCTCTGAAAAATTAATGGCGTTTGACACCAGGTTATAAATAAGAATTTTCAACGGCTCCACATACTGGATTATTTTAGTTTCAGGTTCCACTTCATTTATAAGCAGCAGGTGTTTTTGATTGGCCAGGGATTTCAGTACGCCCAGTACCTGGTTCACTAATTCATGAACACTAAACGTTTCTTTTAACAACCGCCGGTTCTCATTCTGGTATTTTATCCAGTTCAGAATATTGGTAGATAATAGCTGTAGCTCCTGTGAAGTGTTGGCCATTTCCTGTATTGTTTCTTGTTGGAGCTCTTCCGGCATCAGTTTTCTTTTTTCCAGCAGATTCTTTCCCGCTACTGTCAGGAACTTTAATGGTGTAACAATATCGTGACTGATAATGGAAATGAGGCGGGTCTTAATAGTATTGTTTTTTTCCAATATTTCATTTTGCTCCTGCAGTTCCTTTGTTTTTTCCGCTACCTGCAACTCCAGCTTCCGTTGTCTTATTTTATACTGCCGGGTACGAAGCCGCAAAAAGAGTGCGATCACACCAAATAATGCCAGCGCACAAAGCGCAAAGAACCACCACCGCTGATGCCAGGGAGTGCGGATGGTAAAACGAATATCCTTGTACGAGTAATTATTGACACCAAATCCATTCAGTTTGCGGATATGTAATATATGATCGCCTTTTGCAAGGTTGCTCAGTTGTATGATCGCACCGTTCTCTATGTTTACCGGCTTCCATTCCGGATCATCATTAAATTGGTATTCGAGATAAATATTTTCATTATTACACCATGCGGAAAAACCGAGACGGACCTGCAGATCATGTACCGAGGCAGGCAGCGGACCCTGTTGCAGCAGAACGGAGTCTGCCCGCTTATTATCCACCAGGACCTCATCTACAAAGATCTCACCGTCCGGTAAAACAGGAACAGCGGTGGCGGGATCCACCCACAACAAGCCTTCCATGGTGGGAAAGGAGATCGAATTATTTTTTAGCTTAAGTCCGCAGGGTACACAACCACCATTCATTTCTGTCATGTCCATTCCATCCCGCCTGCCAAAGTAATGATAGTACACCTGCCGGGAACCTGTTTCGTAAGCGCTGACCATTTCATCAATACTGGCTTTGAACAATCCACGGTTGGTGCTTATCCAGCAAAAACCGGTTCCATCATCTACAAAGCAGTGTGTGAAAAGGAGATAGCGGTTCTTATCAAGCGGCAGCGCTTTTACTTTTCCATTTCTGCTGATGAAAAGCCCGTTGCCATAAGTACCAAAAAAGATATAGTCTTTATAAGTCCAGATGGACCGCACACAGTAATTGCCCGGATCATACAAAGTGTCCATTTTGTTGGAAGAAATATCATACCGCATCAGGGAGTTGCAGTTAGCAATGGCCAGTATACCCGGGCCGATCTCTTTCATATCAAAGTGGGTGTGGGGTTTATCCAGCAAGGGATATTTAAACAGTTGCTTCAGCGAATCCCCCTCCATTCTGTAAACGCCTCTTTCGCTGGACAGGTATATCCTGCCACCAGACACAGCCATCACCAGCTGTGCAAAATTTTGCCGGATCTTGCTATAGACCGTCAGTTGGCGGGTCCTGTAATTGTAACTGTGCAGGCAGGAGATCTTCAGAGCCTTATTGGCTTGTATGAACCAGAAGACAGAGTCACCCATCATATAAGTACTGGTACTGAAAGTCCCTTTGAACGGGGGTTCAGACAATTCAGGATTATTCTTGCCCAATATATGCCCTTCATTGGTCATCACATTTCCATCCGGGAGTTCCACCTGTGAATAGTAGGAGGTTCTTTCATTGATGCTGGTCCGTTCTTTACGCATGGGCTCCACCTTGTTCTGCTTTATAATGATGATGCCTTTGGAATCGGTACCGATAAAAAGTGTTTTAGTCTGCTCATCATATTGGGCATAGCGCATCAGCACATCCTGGGGCAGGCGGCTGCAAATAAATTCGGCAAACAGGCTCCCGTTTTTAGTGACGACCTTCCAGGCTTTGTCTCCATTGATAAGAACAGGTTCTTTCATTCCGTTCTCCCAGAGAAAAAGATTTTTTCGTGAATCAGGTTTTGCAATCCCGCTTGCAAAATATATTTCTGACTTATAAAACAGGAAGGAGGTCATATCAAACCGCCAAAGCCCACCCGCCCGGTCTGCTATAAAAATAGCATCGCCGCATTTAAAAGCCGTGGTTACATCCTTCACTTGTAAGGAAAGAAGTACAGGTGATCTCATTGACAATGAAAAATAATACAGGCGCCCCGAGTGCAAAAGAAAAGTGGCGGTATCACTTTGCGGCAGTACCTGGTCAAACTGAAGGGCGAATGGCCCGTCACTGATCTTATGATCTTTATTATAAAATTCATTTGATACTGCCAGTGAAATGATATTGCTTTCGGGGTTGCCTACAATAGTGGTTTTTTTAAAAAAGGAAAGCGCATTTTTATTTACAAAAAAAATATTACCGGTGTTGTCGGTTGTAAAAATGGCGCCTGCATTATTTCTTACCAGGAAAAGAACCCGCTCATTGGTGATATGCGGATTGTCTTCGTTGTTATAGGTTTTAAATGACACTCCATTATACCGGACCATGCCGGCCTCAGTGGCGATCCACAAAAAGCCGGTTTTTTTATCCCATTGCAAACCTTTTATTCCATTGGAAGGAAGTCCGTCTTCAGTTCCGTATTGCTGAATATGAAAACCGGTGGCCTGCTGACCGGCGGCAGCTACAGATAATGAGAGCAGAATGCAGGTAAGAAATTGTCGCAGCGCCATAAAGTGTTTACTATAACAAGTTACAGCAATCCCCATTAATAATTTACATTGTAAAGGGTGGCCAGCTCCATCAATTCTTTGATGTTTCCTGCATTTGTTTTTTCATAAATGCGGGTTTTGATGGTGGAAACAGTGGTCATCCTCAGGTTCAGCGTTTCGCCTATTTCTTTGGTGCCAATGCCTTTGAGTACGTAATGCAATATTTCCAGCTCCCGGGGCGCAAGGGCAGAAAAGGGATTATCGTGGTTCTGTAATACCGGCGATTTTCTCACCAGGGCCTCATTTAGCAAAAAACGTTGTATCGTCAGGTTGATCTCTTCTTCTCCTACTGATTTGGAGAGATAATAATTAATACCATATTGTTTTACTGCTTCGCCATATATCTCGGCAGGCTGCATGGAAAAAACCATGATATTCAATTCCGGATATACCCGGCGGATATTAGGGATCACTTCCAGGGTGTTTCCATCGGCAAGAATGATATCAAGGATAAGATGGGTATATTTTTTCTTCACCAGCTCTTTCATCAGGTCATTGCAGGTACCCACCTCGTGGATATCATTAAATCCAAGGTTCAGCTGCATAAAAAGCTTGAGGCCTTTTCTTATCATACTATGATCGTCAGCTATTATTATACTTGGTTGCATTGAATCGTTTTGGGTCTTTTTCGGGATGAAAAGTTATCGTATTATAACCACTGTTCCTTTTAGCACCTGTTTTTTATTATCATTCAGCTCTATCAAATATATATAAACCTCGTTTGGCTGGACAATGCCTTTGTATGTTCCGTCCCAGGGGTGGCTTATATACTCTTTTGTTTCAAATATTTTCTGGCCCCCTTTATTAAACACAGACACTTTTGCATCGGGATAAAGCGCCAGGCCCGGAATTACCCATTTATCATTCTTGCCATTATTATCCGGGGTAAAGCCGTTCGGAATATAGAGCTTGGATACAGGAGTAATTATCACCGCATCAGTGGCGGTACAAAAAGTTGTTTTATCTGTTGCAGTAATTATATACGTGGTGGAAACATCCGTAGTGGAAACAGGATTCAATACCGTTCCAGAACTGAGAAACAGGTTTGGGCTCCACCTGTAAGTATAATTTGCCGGGTTGGCAATACTTGCATCAATAGTAGTGGACTGGCCAAAGCTGAAAAACTTATCCGGGCCCGCATTGATCGGCGGAGCTGGATTGATCGTTATCCTGTCAATGGCTGGTGCGGAGCCGCAGCCATTTGCATCGGTCACAGTAAGTGTTATATCAAAAGTGCCGCCGCTGTTATAAGTATAATTGAAAGAAGGTACCTGGTTTCCTGTACCATTTCCAAAATTCCATTTCCAGGTGCTAACACCAGTAGTGGCAGAAGTGAACAACAGCGGCTTCTTTGCACAAAGCGTATCACCAATTATATCAAAGGAGGCTGTTGGATTATTATAAATAAAAGGAATAGGCTGACGGGCGGTGTCGGGACTGCAACCGGTGGTTAGCGTAACGAGATGCTTTACCAGCAAACCAGCAGCGGCAGGTGAATAAGTATGTGTGGTGATATTGGAAGTGGTTGATGTAAACGTATTACCATCTCCAAAATCCCAAAACCAGGTGGCAAGGTTAGCAGCATTAGGTACAATGGAAGAAGTAAAGCTCATCACACTATCCACACAAGGCTTTCCGGCAGTTGTGAAAGAAAGAGTGGGTACGGTGCCGCTATTGATATTGATGGTCTTAGTAGTATCACCCACACATCCGTTATCGGCATACACCCGGAAACGAACATCGTAGTTGCCGGTGGCAGGGTATAATTTTTTGGCAGTAAGACCTGTTTGGGTAGTGAGGTCATGAAAATCCCAAACATAATTAGTCAGGTTAAAAATACCGGCGGCAGGAGTACCTGTAAAGCGGGTGGTATCTCTGAAGCAAAGATTCTGGAAAGAGAAATCTGAAACAGGGCCAGGCTTCACCACTACTTTCACCATCGCATTTTCTGTCTGGTTACAGTTTTCAATAACGGTGGCCGTGTAGGAAACAGGAATATAATAAGTGCCGGGGTTGGCAAAAGTAAAATCCTGTTGCAGAGTGTACACATAATAAGTACGTCCGTTTATGGACTCTGTTCTTATGGGTACAGGATTGACAATAATGGAATCGGTATTGGGAACCATACCCGCTACCTGGCTTAGTTTCCAATGAATAGAGTTAGCCTGTTGCCCTACTTTTATAAAAAGCCGGACAGGTGTTTTTGGGCAGGTGAACGTATCCGTATTTCCTGAAGTGTTCAGGGCGTTACTGATCTCGCTATAATAATTCAGGTTGTTGATAAGGGTGCCGGCATTATATCCGTAACTCTCATAATTACCCAAACCATATATAGTGGCATTCAAAGAAGAGTCGCTGGTAATGGTATGCTGGGCAGCTGGTCCAATAAACCTGGCGAGTGCAACCGAGTAAGAAGGATAATTTGGATGTGGAATGATCTGCGAGGCAGGAAGAGCAGCGCCATCCACTCTTAATGAAGCAACCCCTGCTGTTGGCAAAACAATATTAGTATATACATAAGCAATAGCAGGTGATTGCCTGCTGGCAAAAAGGCGGACTGATTTTTGGCCCTGCTCTATCGGGCTTAAATAAAACATTTCAGGGTCGCCATTGGAAGGCGGTGACGGTGAGGTGGTGGGATAATTCCAGCACTGATTATCATTCACGGTATATTGAGATACTAAAACAGGCTTATCAGATTCAATATAATCTCCGCCCGTTGAATCCTGGAATTCGTAAAAAAAGTTCCTGGTCAATCCGGTAAGAACAACTCCGTTTCTTTTAACAACAGCGGCAGGGTCTGAGGTACAAACCCTGTAATAATTACGGTTTGTTTCAAGTATATCGGTGTTGGTATTATTAATAGTATGATAAGTAAGATAGCGGGTCCCCCATGCCTGTGCAGGAAATACCTGTTGCTGTAAGTATTCACCGCCATCGCCGCGGCAGATGCGGATACCGCTGGAGCCGGAAAAAACAGCCATGGGATGACAGTTGCCATCTGCGCCAATCACGGATTTTACTTTACTTCCCGTCATGTCTTTGCTGGCGGCCCAGGCCAGGTTGTTGCCGGGCACCATTTTACCAAACACATTGTATATCTCCCCCTTATTCAGGTTCACTGTATAGGTTTGTCCGGGCAACCACCCGTTTTTGGTAGTGTCGCTGGGAACAATCTCCACTCTTGTATTATCTTCTGATGCGATGACATAGAACCAGGAATACCAATCGGGGCCGTTTTGAGTAGTCGGGCTTATATTAGGCAATGTCGATGCTGACGTAGCCTGGTTGTAGTTAACTGAATAGTAGGAGTATCCATATGTGTCAACAGGCATTAGCATGGTGGCGCCCGATCCCTGGTTTACATAAACGTGGGCATACACGGCCACCGGAACATCACTAACTATATGTATTCCTTTTGTAGATAATCCATCTGTAAGCAGGCGGGCATCATTGACCCCTGTTTTGGGAATTAAAATAGTGGCATCAACTGTATTGGCAGGAATATTCACTGTTTGTGACCACGCAGTTCCATTAACCGAAACGGTGACCGTAGCAGCTTGTTCAGCGCTGATATAAAGGGCCAGCTCCTGGCTATTAACGGGGGTGATATCAGGATTTAAGAACAACCAGTGAAAACCATATCCCAGCCAAAACTCCTTTCCCCGGTTCGATTTATCCTGCGCACTGGACAAAAACCCAAGAAAAAGGCTGAGTATTAATATGATAGACCGTTTAGACCACATAGACTTTCAAAGCTCAATATTCGACTGTTTTGCTTTGAGGGTTTGTAGAATTAATTCTACAAACGGGGTTTAGCTATTGGTCTAACATTGCCCCTTCGTTTCTACCAAAACATTAAAAGATAACAATGATGAACAAAAGCTGCTTCAGGAAAATGCATAATTACCTCCTGGTAATTTTATTTTCCCTCTCTTCCTTCTTTGCCACAGGCCAGGGAACTTTCAATACTACAGACTGGAGGTTTAGTAATCCCAAACAATTTGGATTTACGGTGCAGGATGTTGATTATGCAGATAATAATAATGCTATCGCCGTAGGATCAGATGGAGGTATTGCCAAAACTGTTGATGGTGGTGCAAACTGGACCTATGGGGTGTTTACTTTTATTAACCCTGCTACTGGTTTTGTAACTAAAGGAAACTTTAATGATGTGCATTTTGTAACAAGCACGACAGCTTATGCGGTATCAAATACCGGGTTGATGATCAAAACCACCGACGGCGGCGCTAGCTGGAGCACGGTAAATACTCCGCTTACCCCTACCACCAAGAATATTAATGCTGTTTGGTTTGTGAATGAGAATAAAGGATATATCGGAGGGGATGTAAATAATAATGTTGATTCAATTCCCAGATTATATGTAACCCTGAATGGAGGAGCTACCTGGGACTCAATTACACCTCCGGCAGTTAACGGCGTTTCCCGGGTTGGTTATATTAATAACCCCAATATCCCTTCTGTATTGTGGCCGGTGGATGCAAAGCTGAAATCCATATACCGTATTGAATTTATCGATGACAATACAGGATATATAAGCGGTAGTAACTCTTATGGTGTTACCTTGTTTCCTAATGTAAGTTTAAGAGCAACCAGCGCTACAGTTTGTACACCTCTTACCACATTCTTAACCTCCGGGTCTATGGCTGCGGGTTTGCTTTGGAAATTCAAAAGCGGCGTACTAACCGATTATTCAATAAGTAAAGAAAGAATTGGCTATACGGGAATTAATACCAATACAATTAATTGCACTACCACATTTGGAACAGTTACACCCGTTACCCAGCAATACAGGGCAATGAATATCATCAACGACTCCACGGTGGTTTTGATGTCGTTTAACAACAATACGGTTGTAAAAATAAAAACCGGTAAAAATGACTCTACAGCCAATGTGAATGCGCCGGGAGTATTTGAAAAAGGTAAATATGAAGTACTCAATTTTCCTTTTCCCCCCACACAAGGCCCTAATGCCGGGCCACCCATTCCTGCTACACAGGTACTGTTAGCTTCTAATCCTTATCAATTAAAAAGAACAAGCAATGGTACGCTGGTATCCAATGGCAACTTTGGCCGTATGTACACTTCAATAGATACCGGCAGAAACTGGGTGGAGTCCAGAAGTTTGCCTCCCGGAAAAAACTATAGCCAGAATGGAGTATGGGCACTTGACATTGCTCCCAATGGCAGGTTCTTATCCATGGGTGCACTGGGTGTGGTGGCGGATTCAATGCCAGGCGCATCGGGCTGGAGCAGTAATTATGTGACAGTTCCGCTAAGCGCTGGATTTACAAAAATGGAATTTGCTGATTGTAATAACGGAGTAGCCACAGGAAGTGCAAATATAAATGTGACACCCGATGGCGGTAAAACATGGTGGGACAGAACGAGGTTAGATTTTGTTTCCGGCTTTTATAGTATCAATGGATTTTCTTACAGAAACTCCAATCCTGCCCAGGCATATTTTGCAGTAAGCAACGGTAGTATTTATTATTCAGGCGACTTAAATGTTGCGCCTCCTGCAACCCCGACGTTGGATCCTGTATATGCCGATGGCCTCATGCAAATGAATGACCTGGCTACTGTGGGTAACAGCAATGTGTGGGCCGTAGGATATAGCAGCTTTTCTGTTCCTGCTGCTTCCAGAACGTCTAAAGTATATCGGTCAACAAATGCCGGTGCCACCTGGAGTGTATATAGCGGGTTTCCGGTAGGAACATTAGCCCCCAATCTTTCTGATATTGAATTCCCCACCAGCCTGATCGGCTATGCTGCCGGAAACAGGGATACTATTTATAAAACAACAGACGGCGGAGCCACCTGGGCAAAGCTGCCGTTGCCTTTTCCCGGGGTAACACCACAAATTTCTTACAAAGACATGATAGCACTGGATGCAAACACAGTGTTCCTTGTAGGTAATGGGTTTCCAAGAAAAGTAGTTATAAGAACTACGGATGGTGGCGCTACATGGACAGATGTAACCGGCAATATTTTATCACTGGGCCTGGGCAACTTAAATGCAATTGTGATGCATGATGTGAATAATGGTTATGTAATGACGCCTGGTATGATGGCTAAAACCACCAATGGCGGAACTACCTGGACGGTGGAAGCCCCGCCAAGCGGCTGTCTTTTTGAAACCGCAGCCTTTTCTCCTAAAGTAGTACCGGCAGGAACTCCGTTTGTAAACAGAAGACTGTTTGTAACCGGGGTAAACATTTCTGGTGCACCAATAATGGAATATGGAAAAACCACAAATATAGACATCTCTTCGGCTGAAGCACTAACCGCTACTTGTGATAACGTGGCACAGGGAAGTGTGGTGATCAATGCCACAGGCGGATTGGCTCCCTATACTTATAGTATCAATGGTGGGCCATTCCAGTCTTCCAATACGTTTACCGGTTTAATTCCGGGTGCTAAGACCATCGTTATTAAAGATGCTGGTTGTGGTACGCTAACCAAAACAGTTACAGTGGGTGTGAAACCAAGCCCTGTGGTAAATGCCGGCCCCGACCAAACAATACTAGAAGGTAGTCCGACACAATTGGCCGGATCAGTAGTATTAGGTAACCCCGTATCAATTGCGTGGACGCCGGCAGCCACACTTACATTTCCTAATACTTTAACGCCGTTTGCAAAACCGAATGGAACTACTATTTATACCATGACAGTTACAGATGCATCCGGCTGTGTGTCTGCAGACAATATGCAGGTAACCGTTCTTCCTTATTGCCTCAAAATAATGGACGCCTTCACGCCAAATGGCGATGGACAGAATGACCGCTGGATCGTAACCAACAATGGAGGTAATTGCGTTGAAAAGGTGTTTGTTACAGTATTCAACCGTTATGGGAATGTGGTATATAAAAATGATAACTATCAAAATGACTGGAATGGTACCTATAATGGCAAACCCGTAGCTGACGGCACCTATTATTATGCGATCAGCTATCGCCTGATCAACGGGGGCTCGGCGATACTGAAAGGCGATGTAACCATTTTGAGATAATTAAACAAAAAACTAAAAGTTATGAGACAGTATATATTGATCATTTTTTCATTGATTGCCGTTTCACAGGTTGAAGCGCAGCAATTGCAAACTTCCTCTTTGTATGATATGCAGGGAGTAATTCACAACCCATCAACTGCCGGAGTAAAGAACAGTATGGTGGGTGTAAGTTACCGGTCCCAGTGGAGTGGTATCAGCGGCAGCCCCAAAACGTCAACTGTGTTTGGCTCATTCGGTATTCCCAGTATGAAAATCGGGATCGGTGGCTATGTTTACAGCGATAAGACAGGCCCCACTTCAAGAACAGGTGTGCAGCTGGCGTTTGCCAAACATATAGAGATGGCAAATGGCGGCAAGTTTTCCCTGGGTATTGAAGCAAAAGGACAGCAGTATTCTTTAGACAGGGCAAAACTGACAGCAACTCTTGGGGCAGACCCGGCGCTTGGTACCAGCGAAAACCGTTTTGTCTTTGATGCCGGCTTTGGTATTTCTTACACGGGTAAAAAATTGCAGTTGGGCGCTTCGGTTTCCAACCTGGTGCAGTCTAAATTAAATTTTTATTCCGGCAACCTGGGTACTAACGAACAGGCCCGTTTATACCGGCATTATTTTTTCCATGGTTCTTATAAATGGGATGTGGACGGTTCTACAACTATTACACCCAATTTCCTGGTCATTTACCTGCCCAACGCACCCACAGAAATTCAGGGTGGCGTAAGAGTGGAACACAAAGAATTGTTTTTCTGGGGACTCTCCTTCCGGGCTAAGCAAAGTTTTATGCTTTCTGCCGGACTGCATATCAATAAAAAATTTACAGTAGGCTATGCATTTGATATTTACCAAACCCCGCTGAGCGTATATGATGCCGGATCCAATGCACACGAAATGCTGCTTCGTTACAATATTTTAAAATAGGTTTAAGAGCAATGGTTAATGGTTATAGTATAAAGCGGCCCCCTTCTGCGGGCTGCTTTCTTTTTTACTGTATCCTGAAATAATTACTCCTAATTTTAGGGCATTAAAATAAAAATGTCCACTCTTACTGTCACTCTCATACAAACCGATCTCCACTGGGAGAATAAAGCCGCTAACCTGCAAATGCTGGAAGAAAAGATCAACGGCATACAGGAAAAAACAGAGATCGTGGTGCTGCCGGAAATGTTCACCACAGGATTTAGCATGAAGCCGGAGGAGTTTGCCGAAACAATGGAAGGTGAAACCGTGCAGTGGATGAAAAGGATAGCAGCGGAGAAGAAGATCGTTCTTGCCGGCAGTGTTATTATTGATGGGAGTCGGCCGGGTCAGACGGAGACCGGCAAACCCTCTTATTACAACCGCCTTATCTGGATGTTGCCCAACGGGCAATATGGGATATATGATAAACGCCACCGCTTTGCCTATGCAGGAGAGGATGACCATTTTTCTGCCGGATCAAAAAGACTGATCGCTTCTGTGAAAGGGTGGAAGATCAATTTATTGATCTGCTACGACCTGCGTTTTCCGGTATGGGCGAGGCAGCAACCCCGGCAGGATGAAAGCGAGTATGACGTATTAATATATGTAGCCAACTGGCCCGAAAGAAGAAGCCATGCGTGGAAAACATTATTGCAGGCAAGGGCTATTGAAAACCAATGCTACGTCGTTGGGGTGAACCGGGTGGGTAATGATGGCAATGATATTCACTACAGCGGCGACAGTATGGTAGCAGACCCGATGGGTGAAGTAGTAGCTACTGAAAAAGATAAGGAAGCTGTTTTTACTGTTACCCTGGATAAAACGCACTTACAAGCTGTAAGGGACAAACTTCCTTTTTTGAAAGACGCCGACTTTTTTCAGATAACAGATGTTTCAGATGATAGATAATAGATGACAGATGATAATGTGTCAAAGAATATATAGTTCTTTACGGTTTTGAGCTTTCAGAAATTAACCTGAAAAGAAAATAGTTAGCTCTGTAAAGAACTATCATCTGTCATCTATTATCTATCATCTGCTACTTATCTTCTTTAATCAGCTCCATCACTTTCTCCGCTTTAAAATCAGCATTCCGGCGGATGGCTTCCACCGTGGGTAAAGAAAACACTTCCGGCTGAACGCCCTTTCCATTTTTGGGAGCAGAAGCATCAATCACTAACCGGAAAAGGGGCAGGCGGAAACGAACACCTGTTTCGGGCAATGTTACATCCGGTATCAGCCAGGCCGAATTGCCATAGGCACCGCCACCAGTTTCTTCACCCACCACGGTTACATTCTCCTGTTTGATCAATGCAGATGTAAACAAGGTGGTGGCAGAAAAAGAATTGCCACCTGTAAGGATATATACCTTGCCATCGTAGTGGCTTCCTTTTTTGGGTTTAAAGTAATGACGTTCAAAATAACCAAAATGATAATTACCATCCTTTTTCTTTTTAGTAAAAAGGGAGATAAATAGTTTATTCCAGAAATGATTTTGAATATAACGCTGGTACGGACTTCTTTTTTTCACCGCATACAAAGAGTCGCTGATCTTAAACGACCTGTTGGCAAGATAGCGGGTAAGAATGGTAGAGTTGGTCACGCTGCCACCACCGTTGCTTCTTACATCAATGATCAGGTGGGTGATGCCATTTTTTTGAAGAGCAGAAAAGGAGTTTTTGAAAAACTTTCTTAACCCGTACCCTCTTCCAAATGAAGCCAGGTCCATCATGGCAGAATGGTTGACGGTGTCAATTCGCAGCAGGCGGATGGCACTAAGCCGTTGTTCCCGGATCTCTTGTTTAGATGGCGGAGTAGCGGGGCGAAAAGGCCTGGTACCTCTTCTGTCTGCCGTATCAGCAGCGGGATTGTACACCGGAATCACCACTGTTTTATTCTGACCGTTGCTGTCTTTGTAATCAATGGTATATTTTTCAGATAAGCCAAACAAACTGGTGTACACCGAGCCAAAAAATCCCCGGTTACTCAGCGATTGAAATTTATGCGTCCGGTTATAACCATCGGTGGAAATATAATTGAACATGGTGTCCACCAGTGAAGCACAGCTTTTACCGTTGATAGCAGTAATAATAGTGCCCCGTTTCAAAATGCTGTCACGACGGTTGAGATTAGTGGTTACCACTACTGTATCTTCCCAAATTTTCATACTCAATGGAAATAATTTCCCAAGTTTGACCGTGTCGCTGTATTTATTCCAGGCTTTGGAAGAACGGACAGAAGTGTGTCCGCAATTGATCTTTGCCGACACATAGGTAAGCACTTTTCGAAACTGGGGTTCTGTAAGTGAATCCTTTAATTGTTCCCGGCCCTCTTTGAAATAGTGGTCCATACTATCCTTGCTGGTGTACCAGTAGAGTCCGGGGTGATGTTCCTCCAGCAGGGACTCGTAAACGGAATAGTCTTTTTGCAACTCCTCCGGCGAATATTTTTTAGCAGGAGAAAAAGAGGATCTGCTTATGCCGCAGGCAGAAAGAGAGGCTGAAAGAAATATGTATAAGAAAAGTTTCATTATGTACAAATGGTTATAAGATGATAACGGATAGATGACAGATGATAGTGATTCAAAGAATAAATAGTTTTTTAGGTTTTCGAACTTTCAGTGTTTAACCTGAAAAAAACAGCCCGCCCTGCAGAGAGCTATCATCTATCCGTTATCCACTATCATCTACTACCTATCGTCTATTTCAAATGGTTCCACCCTTGCGCCGTTATTGCATGTTTGCCTCCGCCTTTTGTTATAATAGTTGCCCCGGTCTCTGGTTCTGTCATATAACCTACCACACTTATCTCTTCGCTTAACACCAGTTTGTCATAATCAGCAGGAGCAATGGTGAATACCAGCTCATAATCTTCGCCACCACTTAACGCACAGGCGGTAGGGTCAATTTCAAACTTATACGCCGCCTGTTTCATTTCTTCTGCCACAGGTATTTTTTCTTCATATAATACACAGCCCAGGTTGCTTTGTTTACAAATATGCAGTATTTCGGAACTCAGCCCATCACTAATATCCATCATAGCGGTTGGCATAATTTCCTGTTGTGCCAAAAACTCAATAATATCTTTTCTTGCTTCGGGTTTAAGCAGTTTACCAATTACATACGATTCTCCCTCCAGATCAGGTTGCACACCGGGGCTTTCTATATAGATCTTTTTTTCCCGCTCTAAGAATAACAAGCCTACATAGGCGGCACCCAGGTAACCGCTTACACAAAGCAGGTCGCCTTTTTGCGCTGTGCTTCTTTTTACAAATTTATCCGGGGCCACTTCACCAATAGCAGTGACGGAAATAATAAATCCTTTTTGAGAAGAAGTGGTATCTCCTCCCACCAGGTCCACACCATATTTAGTACAGGCAGCATATACACCTTCATAAAATTCATCGAGGGCTTCCAGGCTAAACCGGTTGCTGATGCCCAGGCTCATGGTTATTTGAGTAGGCACTGCATTCATTGCATAAATATCACTCAGGTTTACCACCACACTTTTATAACCCAGGTGCCTGAGAGGTGTATATATCAGGTCAAAATGTACTCCTTCGATCAGCAGGTCGGTGGTTACCACGGTTTGTTTGCCAAAATGATCAATAACGGCCGCATCATCACCCACCCCCAACACAGAGGAGGCGTTTTGCAGTTCAATGTTTTGAGTCAGATGGTCGATAAGACCAAACTCACCAAGAGTGCTTATTTCTGTTCTTTGCTCACTGCTCATGTATTTTTGAATTTGGGTTTTTGGTTTTTGATTGTCCTACGGTAGTATAAATCAATTTCTTTTGAGAAGTTTTAATGGAGGCTACAATGATCTTTAAAATAGTCTCTGCTTCTTTATAGATGGTTCTCATTTCTGATCTATGTTTTTCATTAAATTCTGCCAGCAATTCAAGAAAATACATCGTTTCATCTGTTTCCTCTTCTACTATTTGCAACTTATGAATAAAATCCCTTGTTGATTTTGCCCGGCAGGCTGCCCGGTAATTTGCTCCCATGCTTGCAGCGCTACGTAATATCTGACCAACGTAGGTGTTATTAATTTTTGTTGCTGATAGTTTTTCCGAAAGCCTGGCTACAGCAATGGCCACCGCTTTGGTTCTGGATTTAAGTTCTTTTTCAGTCATAGAGCAGGGTTTAGCCTCAATCTAAAACCAAAAATCCAAAACCCCAAAACCTACTCCAGCGATCCGCCGTTTATCACCCGCAGCATTTCCTCATGTATCTTACCGTTTGTTGCCAGTACCCGGTGCTGATAAACCGAGAACTTGTTACCTGCAAAATCCGTTACTTTTCCACCGGCTTCTTCCACTATTAAATAACCGGCCGCACTATCCCAGGGTTCTAATTTATGTTCATAAAAACCATCAAATCGTCCGGCAGCCACCCAGCACAGGTCAATAGCGGCAGACCCTAACCGCCGAATCGGTACCCCTTTCCGGATAAAACGCTCAAAGATCTCCAGCGGCCCGTCCGGCATATTAATATAGGTATAAGGAAAACCCGTTACCAAACAGGCCTTTAGTGTTTCGGTCTCTTTACTTACCTGGATTGGTTTATCATTTAGTGTGGCGCCCTGTCCCTTTTCTGCAAAAAAAAATTCATTCAGATGCGGATTAAAAACAGCAGCCATCACGATATCATTATCTTTTTCAATGCCAATAGAAACACAATTCAGCGGAATGCCATGGGCAAAATTGACAGTACCATCAATGGGATCGATGATCCATTTGTAAACAGAATCCTGGATGATCTCCCCCGTTTCTTCTGCTAATACCTGGTGGCCCGGAAATTCCTTTTTAATTACGTCTAAAATGGCTTTTTCTGAAGCATGGTCCGCTTCGGTGACAAGGTTGTTGACACCCTCTTTATTACTAATGACAAATTCGTTATTGAAAAAACGAGTAATTTCTGCGGCACCGGCTTTGGTAGCTTCAATCAGGGTTTGTTTAAGCATGGGCAAAGATAATCACAGATACCACTGATTAAAAGGATTTTACAGGGAGCTTATATTTTGAACTGTACTTAAAAAAATCGTACTTCGTACTTGTCAGCCAACAGGCGGGCTACTTACAGTTACACTATTTTGGATTTATCAGTCATCATAGTTAATTACAACGTAAAGCATTTTCTGGAGCAGTGCCTTTGTTCTGTGCAAAAGGCTATTTCCGGGATGCAGGGCGAGATCATTGTGGTGGATAATGGCTCCACCGATAAAAGCATGGAATACCTGGTGCCCAGGTTTCCGGGGGTTCGATTTATCGCTAATAAAGAAAACAGCGGTTTTGCAAAAGCCTGTAACCAGGGGTTAAAAGCAGCAACAGGAGAATATATCCTTTTTTTAAATCCGGATACCATCGTTCCGGAAGATTGCTTTGTGCAATGTCTTTCCTTTTTCAAAGAACACCCGGATGCGGGTGCCGTTGGGGTGAAGATGGTTGATGGCAGCGGATTATTTTTAAAAGAATCTAAACGGTCATTTCCATCACCGATGACATCGCTGTTCAAATTATTTGGCCTTGCAAAATTATTTCCCCGCTCTAAAGCACTTGCCCGTTATCACCTCGGTCACCTGGATGAAAATGAGAATAATGAGATTGATGTGCTGGCAGGGGCTTTTATGATGATGAAAAAAGAACTGCTGGACAAGGTGGGAAGCTTTGATGAGCTTTTCTTTATGTACGGCGAAGATGTGGACCTTAGTTACCGTATTCAAAAAGCCGGGTACAAGAATTATTATTTTGCCGGAAGCAGCATCATTCATTTCAAAGGAGAAAGCACCCGTAAGGGAAGCATGAACTATGTGCGGATGTTTTACAATGCTATGAGCCTTTTTGTACGCAAGCATTATGGGGGAGGCAAGGCCGGTCTTTTTAATTTTTTAATTCATGTTGCTATCTGGTTCCGGGCAGCATTAACAGCGCTGGGAAGTTTTATCCGGCGTATTGGATTGCCCCTTATCGATGCAGGCGTTATTTTCCTTTCTTTCTGGATCGTAAAAACGGTATGGAGTCAGTATGTCCGCACCGGTATTCAATATGAAAGCAGGTTGATCTGGATCGCTTTTCCGGCATATAGTATATTTTACCTTATTACCGCCTACTATGCCGGGTTGTACGACAAGTGGTATAAAAGATCAGAGCTGGTACGTTCATCTGTAATTGCCACTATCGTTTTACTGGCAGCGTATGCGTTATTACCAGAGAAGTACCGTTTTTCAAGAGGCATTATTTTATTTGGCGCCCTGCTTGCTTTTTTTCTCATCAGCATACTGCGTTGGCTGCTGATCAAAGCGTACATTTTAAACAGTGGCAATGATAAAGAAGAGCATCTGAATACGGTTATAGCCGGCACGCCGTCAGAATTTGAACAAACGTTTCAATTGCTGAAAGAAGCAGGGCTGCATCAAAAAGTGTTAGGACGCCTTGGTACAGACAGCAACGATCTGTCTGCTATTGGCTATTGGAAAAACATTCCACAGCTTTTATCGGCTATTCCTTTTAAGGAAGTGATCTTTTGTGCGGGCACCATATCATACAGCGAAATAATAACGGTATTAAAAAAATTGCCGCAGGGCATTGTCGCAAAAATTCATGCAGCCGGAAGCAGCAGCATTGTCGGAAGCGATTCAAAAGACACGTCCGGAGAAACTGTTTCCAAAGAAAACGGGTATAAGCTTGCCGACCCATACAACCTCCGGCTCAAAAGGCTGATAGATATTGGTGTTTCTTTTGTTGCACTAATTACATTCCCGGTTCATTTACTGGCAGTAAAAAAGCCGCTGACCTTTTTCAGGAATTGCATACAGGTATTGACTGCACAAAAAACATGGATCGGATATGCTACCTCCGAAAAAACACTTCCGCAACTGAGAAAACCGGTTATTGCTTGTAACGGAGTGCCGTTTTTAACCGGGCAACCCTTATCCAAAGAAAGCCTCCAGATGATAGATTACTGGTATGCGAGGGATTTTGAACCGGCAACAGACCTGAAGCTGCTCTGGAAAGTGTACCGGCGGTTGGGAGGTTAGGAAAACTAACCCCGTTACTGCTTATATTCGCAATGGTACCGCACCGAACATTGCGTAACTTTAAGTACACCTAATTACTTCATGGCGACCATAATAGACATAAAATTACCAAGAGCAATAGCAGCAGCATTACGTATTCCGCCCAACGACCCCCGGCGACAGCAATTGCGGGTACTAAAAAAATTATTGAAGAAGGCCCGGTTTACAGAATTTGGTCAGCAATATCGTTTTGACGAGGCCTTATTAAGCAAACTTCCGGCAAAAAAATTCCAGGAGCTGGTACCGGTTCATGATTATAATAAAATATACGAGGAGTGGTGGAAGAAAACCCTGGACGGCGTGCCCGATGTGACCTGGCCCGGAAAGATAAAATACTATGCCCTCAGCTCCGGTACCTCAGAAGCGGCGAGCAAATATATTCCGGTTACCAAAGAATTGCTGCGGAGCAATACGGTGAACTACCTGCGCCAGCTGCTCAGTCTTATAAAATATGAAGATGCCAATAAAAGGGCGATGACAAAAGGCTTCCTGATGATCGGCGGGGCCACAGACCTTCAAAAAGGTAAAGCCGGTTGGTATGCCGGCGACCTGAGCGGCATCCTGGCAAAGAAGCGGCCTTTCTGGTTTCAAAGTTTTTATAAACCGGGTGGCCGTATTGCGGCGCTGGCAGACTGGAACCAGAAACTAAATGAAATAGTAGAGCATGCCAAAGAGTGGGATATCGGCTACATCGTTGGCGTACCGGCCTGGTGCCAGATGTGTATGGAAATGGTGATCGAGCATTACAAAATAAAAAACATACATGAGATATGGCCCAACTTCAGCTTCTTTGTACATGGTGGCGTGGCTTTTGAGCCGTATAAAAAAGGGTTCGAGAAATTACTGGGCAAGCCAATCGTGTATATCGAGAATTATTTATCCAGCGAAGGCTTTATCGGGTATAAAACAAGAGAACATGCAAAAGGCATGCAGCTCATCTTGAATAATAATATCTTCTTTGAATTCATTCCATTCGATGACAAAAACTTTGACAGCGATGGAAAGATGGTGGAACACCCGGAAGCCAAAATGGTTCATGAGGTGGAGGAGGGGAAAGAGTACGCTTTGCTGATGAGCACCAATGCGGGCTCCTGGCGTTACCTTATCGGCGACACGATCAAATTTGTGGACCTGGAAAAAAGCGAAGTGGTGATCACCGGCCGCACCAAACATTTCTTAAGCCTTACCGGCGAACACCTGAGTGTGGACAATATGAACAAGACCATTGAGCTGGTAAGTAATGAATTCAACATCAGCATACCTGAATATACAGTGGTCGGCTTTCCGTACAATAACTTTTTTGCACACCGCTGGTATATTGCTACCAACGATAAAGTGGATACAGAAAAGATCCGCAAACGAATTGATGAAAACCTGAGGGTGCTCAACGACGATTATGCTACAGAAAGAGACAGTGCGCTTAAAGAAGTATTCCTGGAAGTACTGTCCGAAGAAAAATTTCTGAAATTCATGGAGCTGAAAGGAAAACTTGGCAGCCAGCACAAATTTCCACGGGTAATGAAAGGGAAGATGCTGGAAGAATGGGAACGGTTTTTGAAAACGGGAAACCTATAACAAAGTACGAAATACGAAGTACGAAGTTCTTATAGCAATTTATTACCCTATAATAAAACAACAAAGTCGTTATGCAGGATTTGAGGCAGCGGACGTTTGAGTTTGCAGTGAATGTTGGCAAGCTTATTCTTGAACTTCCGTATAATGCAGTGAATAAAGAATATTTCAGTCAGCTTGTCAGAAGTTCTTCATCTGTTGGAGCCAATTACCGGGCGGCAAGAAGAGCAAAATCAGATGCAGATTTTATTAACAAGCTAAAGATTGTAGAAGAAGAGGCAGATGAGTCGGTTTACTTTTTGGAACTATTGCGGGAATTTAATCCATTGTTCAAAGAGAAAATAGTATTCCTTGCCAATGAGGGAACAGAGATTCTCAAAATCATTGTAGCTTCAATTAACACTACCCGCCTGAGAGTGAGTAGCAAGCATTGAGGCGTTCGTACTTCGTACTTATAACTTTGTACTTACTTACATGGCTGAAGCCTTACTAAAAGGAATTACCATTGGCTTATTACTAAGCATCTCTGTAGGGCCTGCTTTATTTGCCGTTATCAAGCAAAGTCTGAATAATGGGCCCCGGGGCGGAATCGCATTTGCATTAGGTATTTCTGCCAGCGATATTACCCTGGTATTGATCGCCAATATATTTACTGAATTATTTCGCAGCTTGCGGATGTATGAACAACAGATCGGTATTGCCGGCAGCATCTTTTTGATATCAATGGGCATCTTCTATGTTTTTTTCAAAAAGGTAAAAGTAAATGAAGCAGGAAAACTGGTTTTTAAACACCGGAAAAGAGACCTGGCGAAAATTTCATTATCCGGATTTGTTATGAACCTGCTTAACCCGGGTGTGATCATATTGTGGATCACCATTTCCACCTCATTGATTCTTTACCCCGTAAAATATAAACTGGTGATCTACATTACCTGTTTGCTGATCGCTCTGCTGGCAGATGTGGCCAAAGTGCTGATGGCCGGAAAGATCCGCAACCGGCTTACACCACACAATATTCATATCATCAACAGGGTGAACGGGCTTGTTCTTATAGGGTTTGGCGCCGTCCTGCTTTGGGGGTTGATTTTCTATGCGGATAAACTGAAATAGTTATTTTGCACCTTCATGGCTAAAAAACCAACAAGCACACCACCATCACCTGTCCGGCTTTGGTTGAAAAGGATCGTACTGGTCAGCCTGATCATCCAGGTACTTTTTATCATTTACTTTTTTTTCAAGGTGACGGCACATATGCCGGATGGTAACAGGGCCCGTATCAAACTATTGGTGATACTGTTGATGCTGACAGCATTGATCATTACCTACTTAATATGGTGGAGAAAAAATGATCTTATCCGCAGCATCGTTAGCAAAGTCCTTCGTTTTATGCTATATGCTCATGCTGCGACGCTGCTTTATATTTTTTTACTGAAATGGGTGAATCCGCCTTTCACCCTGACACAACTCAGCAGCTGGATAACGGGGCATGGATTGAACAGGGATTATACCAGTTATAGCAACATCTCCTATAATGCGAAGCTGGCAGTTATTGCAGCAGAGGATCAAACCTTTCCCGATCATAACGGGTTTGATTGGAACGCTATAAAGAAAAGCCTTAACCCCTCTGCTAAAAAAAGGAACAAAAAGAAAAAAATGCCACCCGGCGCCGGTGCAAGTACCATCAGCCAGCAGGTGGCCAAGAATGTTTTTTTGTGGCAGGGCAAAAGCCATTTCAGAAAAGGGCTGGAAGCCTATTTTACTTTTATGATAGAAACGGTATGGGGAAAGAAAAGAATCCTGGACGTCTATCTTAATTGTATTGAAATGGGCGACGGTATCTTTGGTATAGAGGCAGCCGCACAAACATACTTTAATAAACCCGCTTCGAATTTAACCCGCCAGGAAGCGGCACAGATAGCCGCCTGCTTTCCCAATCCCAAACGGTTTACAGTAAACCCACTTTCTTCATTTGTGGCTGCAAAATCCGGATGGATAACGGGGCAGATGAATAATATTGAAGAAGATGAGGATATACAGGAGCTGATCCAGCCTTCAAAAAATCAAAAATAACAGGCATCATAAAAGAATCGGGTCAACAGCCGTAATTGCTTTTGCCAACCGTTCCTCATACCCACCGGAAATATCTACCCACGGCACCTGCTGGTTGATCATAATGTCTTTATAGATATAGTACAGCTTTTTCCGTGTTTGCAGGTCCGGGTATTCCCGCAGCTCATCCGCCACCCAGGGCAGGTCGGTATTGCAAAGCAGGTACAGGTCGTATTGCCGGGTAAGGATCTGATCAAGAATAAACCGGTGACATTTATTAAAAACAAACTCACACCACACTTTCATCACATACATATCTGTGTCAATGAACAACGGTAAGTGACCGCCCGCCTCCAGCATCGGTAACGAATTGACCTCCAGTTGTGCGGTGTACTCATCTTCCAATGCCAATTGGCCTTTGGCAATGGTATGCAGATCATCAAATTCATAACTGGTACCGTTGGTAAGCAGGTATTCCCGTGCAAACTCAGGGCACCAGGTGGTTTCATAGTGCTGTGCCAATTGTTCACACAAGGTACTTTTACCGGTGCTTTCGGGGCCTATGACGACAATTTTTTTAAGCATGTTGTTGTGCGGCTCTTTTTTTCCATCCCACTAAACCAAAGACAGCCATTATTAATAAAACTACATAATACACACTGGTAAATACCAATCCCTTTACAAAATACAAAGGAATGGACGAAATGTTCGTGGCTATCCACCAGTACCAGCTTTCTACTTTTTTGCGGGTCATCAGCCACATACCGGTAAAGGCCGTGGCAGAAGCAAATGCATCAGCCCATGGAATAGCGCCTTCAAAGAAATTATCTTTAAGATACACCAATGAAAAATAGATGGTAATATAAAAGAAAAGAAAGAACAGCACCTGGTACAGCCACATTTGTTTATTACTAAAACTAATATGCAGTACCGCCTCCTGCCGGGTATCTTTTTTCAACCACACGTACCAGCCATATAAACTCATTACCGTGTAATAAAAATTCACACTGGCCTCACCGGGCAAATGATATTTAAAACTCAGGTAGATATAAACTACGGTATTGATGAGCCCCACAGGATAGACCCATATATTTTCCTTTCGACTGAACCATACACTGGCAATACCGGCAAACACGGCGATATATTCAAGGAATGAAGTTTTTTGTATGCCTTCTGTAAATTGCTGCCAGAGCTCGTGTAAACCCAACGTTTTAATTTCCTGTAAACATAGCAAAAAAGCAAACACTGATGTGTTTGCTTTTACTGTTGTGGTTTTTAAAAGAAGGGGAAATATTTTTTGTACTACGGCTTAGCTGAAAAAATATTTGCTGCTACTTTCTTACCCTGCACAAGGCCTGCATCAATGCTTTGTGAATAATGAATGCCTGCATACAATCTTGAGAGACCTGCTTCTGCGGCAATAGCAGTAAAGGATGAATAGACTCTTGGTGCATAGCCCAGGTAATCATAGGTATGGTCAGTAAAAGATCCGGTGTTGCCGAACAATTCTTCCAAAACGCCGGCAGCAGCAGCAGAAAGACTGGAATGTGCCGACGGATATTCCGGGTGAGCAGGAGTGCCGATAAATGTATTCCATGTGGTACTTCCCATTACTTCCCTGATATAAGTTATTGGGCGAACCAGGTTGTATTGATATTTTGCTTTAAAGCAGGAGATCAGCGCATCGTTGATGGCGATGCCGGTAAGTGCATAAGCCAGTGCGGCTTTATCTAATTTTGTTTCGCTGCTGTGCAATTTTTGTTGCAATATGCTCAGCCAGTGGCCGGGTGAAGAAACTCCGGGTACATCTCTCCAAAATATTGCCATAGCTTTCTGATCATCTGTCAATGTTTGCGAAATATCATATACCTGTTTTGCCATTTGATAAAACGGAGAAGCTGCTTCAGTTGAATAAGCCAACGGTGCTCCAGGCAGTGTATTTGTGGTACTTCCGGTAATGATGTTGCGGTTGTTGCCCCAGTAAGGTGTTATCGGCGCAGCACCGGCTGGGGGAGTTGGTTTCCATAAGCCGGCTCCGGTTGGTACAGTGTAAGACGCACTTGCATTTTTGTAACCATCAGCTTCCGCCCAGTTGAAAACAGCAATTGCCACCTCTTTTCCAAATTGAGATGAAGTGCTGATCTCAGCTTGTGTTCTTGTTAAAAGAAATTGCTGGTTCAATGCTGTTTCTAATGAGTCGATCGCAGCTTTGTCGGCAGCATTAGTAGCGGCAAAGAAAGATCTGTTAATGGCAGCCATGGCCGCATTTACATTAGCTGGAAAATAATAGCTATTTGCATTAGCTGCAACAGGAAGACCTGTTAAGCCATTCCATTTTGCCGACCATTTTTTATCTGTGCCGGTAAGCCCTGGAACCAGCGATTCATAGGCAGCAATACCAGCATAAGCAAAATGCCTGGAAAAAGCATGATTAGGAACACCTGTTGCATTCTTCATCAGGCGGAGCTGAAGGGTTGCCCATTTATCCAGCACTTCAGAAGAGTGTTTGGATGGATGATTTTGGTTAGTATCATCATTTTTTTTGCAGGACCCAAGCAGTATAACTGAAAGGGTTGCAGAGAGAATGACTGATGTAATAAAAGACCAGTTCATTTTTTTGATAGTTGTTGTCATTGTATAAGGTTTAATAGTTAATGATTGTTGATTGTTAATTCTTTTTTGTAAATCGATAAATAGCTGTGTAAGGAACTTCAAGGGTTGCGTTTTCATTCACGGGTGCAGCAGCAGGAGCTTTGCCGCCTGTTGTTGCGATGCGCTGTATGTAGGCTACATCCTTAAAAATACCAGTGGGTGTCTTTCCGTTCTTTGGCATCAGCAGCAGCCAGTCAATGCTGTTAGCACCTGGCGCCGGAGCTGTTTTTGCAGGAGTGAAATGCTGCCCGAAAACAGAATCAGCAACTGACAAGGCCCAGTGCGGACCTGCACCATGTGTTCCCACCATTTTGTTTGTTGCATCATACAATTTTGCGTCGGGTGCCACAAATACCCATTCATACTGATCAGTGGTGCCTGCTTTCAACTGGGCTTTGTACTTCTGCACACCTTCAGCAAAGTAAGTTGCCACCCTGCTGTTGCCAGGAGGCTGGTTAGCCGGTATGTCAACTGCTGCTGGGATAAGCAATTTTTCACTCATGTTAATTTTATATGAGGGCGAATTGATATCAACAGGATTTTCTTTCTTGCAACTTGTTACAGCAGCTACGAATAAGAGCAGGACGAAAAGTGATTTCATATAAAAGTGTTTTTGTTTTTTATTTTGATTAAGGGTTAATATCTGCCCGCTGGCAGGAGACTAATTTCTGATTGAATTTATTTTTCTCCGTAAATAACCAATGAGCTGGCATCAACTCTAATGTGCTGATCCGGGTATTTTCGGTTCACAGCCTGGTACACCTCGCTTCTTATTTTTTCCTGCAACAAATTATCTGCATTACCAAGTGCTGCTACCACCGGCGCTGCCACTTCTGTCATTACATTCCAGTAAACACTGGCATTGCCGCAATTCATTTTGGATTTTACTTCTGTTACCGAAATATTTTTTAATCCTGCCTGCCGGAAAATATCGGCCATCAAACCTTCTTTGGAGCAGCGAAACATGCCGGGTGCGCCGGGAAGAGGTGCGGGCAATTCTATATGCTGATTGATAGTGCCCATCATGGCGGTTATCCAGAAATTCTTTTCCGGAACATTCCATACGGAGGTTGCAATCCTTCCGCCCGGTTTCAGCACCCTTGCCATTTCTTTTGCGGCTAACAACATATCCGGGAAGAACATAAAACCAAAGCGGCAGCTGATCGCATCAAAGCTGTTGTCCACAAAGGGTATCTCAGATACATCACAAGCCAGCGTTTCAATATTATTTATTCCCCTTAGCAACGCATTCTCTCTTGCTATATCCACCATGTCTTCGGCCAGGTCGGTTATTACAACCTTTCCATTTTTTACAAGATTGGCAATCGTCAGGCCCGGCTCGCCGGTACCTGATGCGATGTCCAGCACCACATCATCATTTTCGGGATTAAGCTGCTGAATGATCTCATCACCCATAGGTTTCAAAAAATCCATAAACAGATCGTCCCATTTTTTCCATCCCGGAGAAAATTTATTCCAGGAGGCCCGTTGTTGTTCACGGATGAGTTCAAGTTGTTGTTCCATTTTAATTGTTTTTAATTTGAGTGTATTTATTTTTGTACATCTGTTTTGAAACTCCGGCCGGTTCATTCATTTATGCCGGCGTCCATAATTTCCACAGCCTTTCAATTTCAATGATCTCCTCTTCATCAGCCTGTATCATGATGAATTCGTCGCTGCTTTCAAGAACGACACGGTAAACCGTAATATCTGCTGTTCTTATTTGCTTCATATCTGCCACGATATAAGAGGGATACTTATCGCTGACGGTTTCTTTTATTATTTCAGGCAAGGATGAAGCGGTCAGATCAGTAATGGCATATATCAAACCGCCTTTAAGTGTAAATGCGGCCCACACCTTGTTACCTTCGTACTGAAAATATACATGCAGCGATTTACCATCCTTAAACCACACAGGAGATTGTGCTGAGCGGTACAATTTTGAAAATGCAGTTGCCACTTTAGGGAAATCAGTTTCCAGTATTGCTACCTGGTTGTTTTTGCTACCCTCGTAAACGGGAGTGCTTTTTACGATCAGAAAAACTTCTCCGGATCTACCAGGAGTAGTGATGCCCGGATTTGCCACTGCAGGGTTTGCCAGCTCACCGGATAAGAAAAGAATAACGATTAATGGTTTTAAGATCTTTTTCATTTTTTAAGGTTTTTTGTTTTTGAGTAATTATTTCAGCACAAACATATAATCACCAAAAAACCTTTCTGAGCGGGTTCTTCCCAACGGCTTCTCTTTTCTTCCTTTCGGTCTGTGGTACGAAAAAATATTTCAGGCCCTCCCTTCTGCAAATAGCCGGTCAGGAAATACGAACGGCGGCAGTCGTTCACCCAACGGTGGTACACTTTTACTGACCCTCTGCAAACGGGAAAATATGAATGGCAATTTGCTAACTTTAATTACTGAACGCAAGCGGCAT
>CAYUCU010000006.1:8380-60107 GCA_964443345.1 uncultured Chitinophaga sp. | reverse complement strand
TACAAGGAATAATAACAAGCTGTCTCAATTATTAATAAGAGGTAAAATTCAGGATGCTATTTACCGGGCGTTGGGAGTGGATATATAAAAGTCTTAATCCTTTTTATCCTTCCCCTGGTTAGGATTGTTAGGTCGTTGCCCACCGGATTGGTTACCTTGATTGCCCTGATTCCTGTTAGGATTATTAGGCCGCTGCCCGCCAGACTGGTTTCTATTTTGTCCACCGCCTTGCTGGCGATTTCCACCACCTTGGTTTCCACCTTGCCCACCGCCCTGGTTACGGTTAGGACGTTGTCCCTGTCCGCCGCCCTGGTTCCTGTTTTGGCCACCACCTTTTTGTCCGCCACCACCTTGTCCTCTCTGCTGGCCTTGACCACCTTGTTGGTTACCGCCACTACCTTGTCCACCGGATCCAGATTGTCTTTGCTGAGGCCGCTGGCCTTTTTGCTGGTTACCAGGTTGGTTCTGCCGCCGTTTTTTATCTGCCGCTTTATCAAGGCTGCGCAAACTTATTTGTCCCACCAGCTCTACAAATTCCGGTTCCTCATCTTTCGGCTTGCTTGATACCACTTCCACTGGTTCCAGTTCATCCGGACGGATGTTTTGCTGGTTCAGCGTTTTTATTTTTTGAACTCTTTCTATGCTTAATGGATACTGTTTGTTGCTGTCGGGCAAAGTATACCACATCAGGTTTTTGAAAATATCTTTTTTTATCAGGAAGGCATTGCCTTTGGCCACTTGCAGTACATCGCAATTGTCGGGGAAGTGTTGCAGAGCATCCAGGTAAGTATCCAGTTCATAATTCAAACAGCATTTCAACCGGCCGCACTGGCCGCTCAGCTTAGTTTGATTGATCGATAGATTTTGATAACGTGCTGCCGCGGTGTTCACCGATTTAAAATCAGTAAGCCAGGTGCTGCAGCAAAGTTCCCTGCCGCAACTGCCAATGCCGCCTACCTTACCCGCTTCCTGGCGGGCACCGATCTGGCGCATTTCCACCTTTACTCTAAATTCGGAGGCGTACACTTTTATAAGTTCTCTAAAATCCACCCGGCCATCTGCTATATAAAAGAAGGTGGCTTTTCTGCCATCGGCCTGCATTTCCACCTGGCTTATTTTCATATCCAGTTTCAGTTGGCGGGCTATGGCCCGGCTGCGGATCACTGCTTCCGGTTCACGGGCTTTATTTTGTTTCAGTAAATCAATGTCACGGTCTGTAGCATTGCGAAGCACCTTTTTCATTTCAGGGTTATCTTCTTTCACATTTCGTTTCTTCATTTGCAGCCGAACGATCTCACCGGTCAGCGACACTTCGCCTACATCAAAACCACTCACTCCTTCTACAGAAATCAGGTCGCCTTTTTCAAACGGGTGTAAATTGGGATTGCGGAAAAAATCTTTGCGGGTACCCTGGTTAAAGCTTACTTCGATCACCTTACAGGCCGTTTCCATATCGGAAATAGGCAGGTTGCGCAGCCAGTCGTGGGCATTCATGCGGTTACACCCGCCGGAACTGCACCCGCCATTGCTTTTACAACCATTTGGTTTACCACCTGTGTCGGTACTGCAACCTGTACAACCCATACGTAATTTTAGGTTTGTGATTTACGATTTTAAATCATGAGGGAGATGATGAACCCAGCTGCAGGAATTCTATTGAGCTTCTGTTGCGTCGTCCGCAGGACCCTGCGGGCACTCTTGTACATTCTGTTCGCTGCCCAGCAAGACCAAATTCTTCTGATTAGCAATACTATATATAAGAGTAGATGTAGACATAACTGAACTATCCTGAAACTTTCGGGTTTTCCCCACTCGCCACTTCCTGTTCCCCACTCCCGAACCTCAATCCACCAAAAATACAATCTTATCCTGAATAATATGGTATAGTTTAATGGTCAGGGCATGAAAGAGCATTTTGCCGTTTGCGTTGCGTTCTATGTAGTAACTGGCCTTGTCAAGCTCTTCAATAATGGCTTGCTGCTGCTCTATTCCGGCTATTTTATTCAGCCGTTGAGCAAAATCCCGTTCTGTATCCGGTCTGACGGTCTCCGTCTGACCGGACACGGAAAGAGTCTCCGTCTGACCGGATACCCCCGTCCCGTCTTCTGGTCGGACGGAGACCGTCAGACCAGAAACCCGCAAATGCACCGCCTGCTCCAGCAAATGGTTGAAATACCGGAGAAATTGCTTTTGCTTTTCCCGGCCCAGGCGGCTGATCTCTTCTACCCACTTGGTCTGTGCCACTGGCCCGGTTTTCAAAATAGCATTTAGCCATTCCCGTAACAGACTCTGCCAGTCTTCCTCAGCATGCTGTACCAGTTGCAGGGCTTCCCGGTAGTTACCTTCACTTACGCTGGCCACCTGGCGGGCTATGGCCGGTTCCGTTTTATTGCGACTGATCAGCGCTTCCTCAATATCTTTTGTTTCCAGTGCCGGGATCTTTACCAGTTGGCAGCGGCTTACAATGGTCTGTAGCACCTGCGCCTCATTTTCGGTAACCAGGATGAACAATGTATTGGGAGGCGGCTCTTCAATTACTTTCAGAAGTTTATTGCCTTCCGTGCCAAGCATTTCCGGCATCCACATGATGAGGATCTTGTATTCACTCTCAAAACTCTTCAGGCTCAGTTTTCGGATGATGTCATTACATTCTTCTGCTGTTATCTTGCCCTGGCTGTTCTCTTTTTCTTTGATCAGTTCGATCCAGTCGTAGAGACTGGCATAGGGGCTGAGTTTTACAAACTCCCGCCACTCCTGGATAAAATCGGTGGCGATAGGTTTCTCTCCTGGCTTTTTAGTAACTGTGGGGTAGGAGAAATGGATGTCCGGGTGAACCAGCTGTTGCGCCTTTAGACAAGCCGGGCAAACGCCGCAGCTATCGGTTAGTGGTTGAAGGTTTAAGGATTCAGGTTCAGCATCGCCAAATAACGAAGCGTTGGAATTTGGAATTTGCTTCCTGGGATTTGCTTTCTCACAAACGATATATTGGGCAAAAGCGAGAGCAAGTGATAAGGCCCCGCTTCCTTCTTTACCTAAAAACAACAGGGCATGGCTTAGGCGGTTGTGCTGTACCAGTTCAGCCAGTTGCTTTTTTACTTCGTGTTGACCTATGATGGAGGAGAATTGCATTTAGTGCAAATCTCAAATTATTAAACAAACAGGCAAATATTTTTTTACTTTTAAATTATGAGGATATTCATACTTATTTGTATTTCATCAATGATCATCATTTGCTCTTCATTTCGGAAGGAGAAAAGGGAGTCAGTAAAGGAGCGTGTTGTTTCGGATACCAGTGTTGTAGTTTCATTTAAGGCAAAGTTCATTAAAAACGTTACAATGCCCTATTGCCAGTTTATATATATACCAGAACGAGATATGTTTGAAACTGTTGTTTCTTTTAAATACCGCCAATTAGCTAAAAAATCAATTGAGGTTGAATACACAGAATGCTATCAAAATTCCTTTATAGTTGGACAGGTTTATATTATTACGGCCAGATTCTCACCTTTAAAAAGATGTTACACAAATATTATTACATTTCCGAAGCCAGATACTATTATCACTTTATAAATAAAAAGCGGCTCAGCATATACTGAACCGCTTTTCAAGCACTTATATAAGATCGGCTTATTCTTAATTCAGCCACTTCAATATCTCATCACTCATCGGCTCTGTCTTTGGCGAAAAAGTAGCTACCATATTTCCGCTTTCATCTATCAGGAATTTACCGAAGTTCCATTTTACCGGATCAGCAAATCCTTTTGCAGCAGCTTGTTCAGACAAGTATTTGTAAATAGGGGCCACATCATCACCTTTTACAGATATTTTCTCTGCCATTGGAAAAGTAACGCCATAATTTTTGGTGCAGAACTCTTTTATCTCAGTGCTGGTGCCGGGCTCCTGTGCGCCGAAATTATTAGCCGGGAAGCCTACTATCACCAACGTAGCTTTATATTTTTGGTATAAAGCTTCCAGGTCTTTGTACTGATGTGTGTTGCCACAAAAAGAAGCCGTGTTTACGATCAATATCTTTTTGCCTTTATATTGGGAGAAGTCAATATCGGTGCCATCCAGACCAGGTACTTTAAAATCGTAGATCGAGTTGCCGCTTAAAGTAATGGCCACGATCAGAGACAGGAATAACGTTTTCATGATAAAAGTGTTTTTGTTTCGTTGAATAACAAAGTTAGGACAGTCTGGTTCTGAAATCGGTCATATTTGTGGCAAAGTTGCCCTACTGCTTTTCAAAGCACCCCAGGTCTGGCAATCCTACGGGTCTGGGCTTGCCATCCAAATCAGTTGTTACTCCGGCATTTACCCCTTTATTGATAGCGGGAGAAGTGGCCTGTAACCGGAAATCATAATAATTTTTTGCGGTGTTAATACTGTCAAAAGCCGGCATCTGGTTATTGATGACCTGGTTGCTGGTGATATTTGCGGGAGCTGCTTGCACTTTCCAAAGATTGTAATCAAAGTTTACAGAGAAGGTGGTAGTGCCGTTTTTAATTACCACCACTTCGTCGTTTACTAATCCGTTTTCTCCCCAGAAGATGCAATTACGGAAAGTGGCAGTTAGGTTGGCCGAACTGCCGTTAGCAAAGTTGGACACCGTAAGTACGGGATCTTTATGATCAATAAAACGGTTGGAATAGGTAACCACAGTGCAATGGGTGAACTGGTAATCACCGCCTTTGGCCAACAACAGATTTTTACCACAGTTACTTATCAAACAATTCCGGGCCCGGATACTGGAATTAAGAGAAATGATACCGGCATCATAGGCATTGTCGATCACACATTCATTTAGCGTCAGCTTTGGATTTGCATTAGGTGAAGGGTCTTGTATGCCAATGGCCTGAAACGCATTTTTAATAACGGTATAGTTCAGCACATTATCTTTTGAACTGGCCTGGAAAAAGATACCGGGCCAGCTGGCAGGATAATCTTTATAAGGTTCATCCATCCTGTCACCACGGAAGTACACCCGGTCAATAGTGTCTTTTAATCCATTTACTTGTAAAGTTCCATTCACCACTATCGGCGCATCTGCATGCACATAAATACGGCAGCCTTTATTAATGGTTAATACAGTATTGTTGTTTACCTGCAGGGAACCGAGAATAACATAGGGCAGATCATTGTTCCAGGTCTCATCCACAGCCACCACCTTGTCCCGGAAGAAGTGGGCATTTTGTCCCCAGGCTTCCAGCTGTACCAGCCTTGTTTTGCCATTATAGCTGATCTCTATACTATCACGAAGTATAAATGGTAAGCTGGCAACATTCGGATTTACATTCACCTGTGCAAACACGTACAGGCTGTCATTAGGCTCCAGTTCCAGGTTGCTGAATTGTGTGCCGGGAGTTCCATCCACGTTTATTTTATATACGGAGGCAGCACCACCCATCAGCCGGATAGAAGATAGCCGCAGCTTCTGGTTATTGTCATTGATAATGGTAAAAGACCGGTAAGTAGAACCGGCACTTACAAAAACGGTATCATACTTTAAGGTATCTGCGGAAATAATAACCCTTGCATCGGCAGAAGTAATGAATGAATCTTTTCTGCACGAAAAGAAAACGAAGAGCAAGGATATGATAAGTATTCCGGGTAGCTTCATTATATCAAAAGTAAAGCTAAGAGTTGAAAGATAAAAGGAGAAAAAGCATGTACCCGGCCACTAAGACCGATTTAAGGGAATAGCACAAAAATGAGAACGGCTCTGGAATAACACTTTACCTCCTTCACTCTTTCATCCCGTAACCTAACGGGAGGCCACGCAAAGTGCAGCAATACTCAGTCGCACATTTTCTGCCTGTAATAATGCATTTCCACAAGCTTCTAATGTGGCACCGGTGGTCACCACATCATCTACAAGTAAAATGTGTTTGTTGCCAATAGCATCCGGGTTGGAAAGCACAAACTTTCCTTCTATATTTTTCCATCTTTCTATCCTGCCTTTCTTCGTTTGTGTTTCTGTATGTTGTGGCCGGGTGATCGCTTTATCCAGCACCCGAACATTCATCACTTCTGCCATTCCTTCGCATAAGACAGTGGCTTGGTTATAGCCTCTTTTCCGTTCCCTGGCAGGAAATAAAGGAAGCGGAACCAGGGCATCCACTTCAAAGCGGCCGGACCTCAGTAGTTGTTCGCCCATCATTCGCCCCAATTGCAGCCCCAGGTCTTTATTGGCTTTATATTTAAACTGGTGCATCAGGTGTTGCATCAGTGATTCTTTGGTAAAATAGAATTGTGCTGTGGCGCCAATGAGTGGCAGCCGCCCCCAGAAGGTCTTCTCAACCGGGTTGCCGGGATGTATTTCAAAGTTGGTTTCCGGCATGGCTTCTATGCAGCGCATGCACAGTACATTTTCCTCATTCAGAATATCATTGCCGCAACCGGTACAAACATGGGGGAATAGCAGGTGCAGGAGGGAGTCTTTTATTTCTTTTAAACGGATCATAGGGGCACAGATGATAGATGACAGAGTATAGATGATAATGCGTTTGGATCAATGGGTCTTTATTTTTTCTTCATGACTTTTTTTATTTAAGCTTTAGTTGAAAAATTAAAGTGATTCGGGAATGAAGAACTATCATCTGTCATCTATCCGATATCATCTAAAAAAGGTATTTATAAACCTCCTCCACTCTTCCCATCAGCACTACTTCAATATTGAATTTTTGTTTACTCAATCCTTTCTGGCTGTATTTAGAAACAATGATCTTCTCAAAGCCAAGCTTTTCTGCTTCCGCTATCCGTTGATCGATACGGTTCACAGCCCTTATCTCTCCGCTTAAGCCGACTTCTCCGGCAAAACAAATTTGCTGTGGCAATGGCACATCTTCATAGGAAGATAGCAAAGCACAAAGTACTGCAAGGTCGATGGACGGGTCTTCTACTTTTATTCCACCAGCTATGTTTAAGAACACATCTTTCATTCCAAAATGAAAGCCACCTCTTTTTTCCAATACAGCCAGAAGCAGCTGTAAGCGGCGCAGATCAAAGCCACTGACGGTGCGCTGCGGTGTCCCATACACTGATTGGGTGACCAATGCCTGTACCTCTATCAGCAACGGACGCATACCTTCGATAGTAGCGGCAATAGCAATACCACTTAGCTGATCTTCTTTTTGGGTGATCAGTATTTCACTTGGATTCAGCACGCCTCTCATTCCCTGGTCTGTCATTTCATAGATACCCAATTCGGCAGTACTGCCAAAACGATTCTTCAGGGTTCTTAATATCCTGTACGCATAATGACGGTCTCCTTCAAACTGCAAAACCGTGTCCACCATATGTTCCAGGATCTTTGGCCCGGCAATACTTCCGTCTTTGGTTATATGGCCGATCAGGAATACAGGTGTATTTGTTTCTTTGGCAAAACGTTGAAATTCGGCAGCACACTCCCTTATTTGAGACACACTGCCTGGTGAGGAATCGATGAAATTGGTTTGAAGTGTTTGAATGGAATCAACAATTACTAATTGCGGTTTCAGTTTTTTGATTTCCTGGAAAATGGTTTGCGTGGATGTTTCAGTAAGCAGATAGAAGTTATCATTTTTCATTCCAAGCCGGTCTGCCCGCATTTTTATTTGCTGCTCACTTTCTTCACCACTTATATAAAGTACAGAAATGTCTTTTAGCCATAAGCCATTTTGCAGAAACAAGGTTGATTTGCCAATACCGGGCTCACCTGCTACCAATACCAAACTTCCGGGAACGATACCACCGCCCAATACCCGGTTCAGTTCAGCGTCAGCTGTAGGTAATCTTCTTTCTTCGGTATTTTTTATATCATTTAAAGAAATGGTTTTATTAGTTCTTTTTTCTTCATTATAATCTTTCCACGCATTATTGGTTTTAGAAGTATCTTTTTGTACCAGTTCCTCCACAAACGTATTCCATTGGCTGCAGGAGGGACATTGACCCACCCATTTCACACTTTCATATCCGCAATGCTGACAAAAAAAAGAGGTCTTTACTTTACTCATGCACTAAAATTAAATGATTGAGTTGTGTTTCATGAATTGTTTAAACATTAATAGCCTGCAGCAAATAAATAATGCCGGATTTTTTATACAAAAAGAAGATTGGAAGGAAGGTTGAATTGAAAAGCCGGAGCAGCGGTTCCTTAAAAGTAAAAAGGGCCAATCTTACGATTGACCCCCTTACTTACTAACCCATTAAATTCTATAGCTAAGTTACAATTATGCCCCACATTTCAAAATAAATTTTTGCCGCTGTGTATAACTTGTCCTGACAGAATCCAGCTTTAAACCAGGCCAGTGCTTTCATTTTTTTTAATCTTAAAATATTGAAAAACAAGCAATTATAATCAAATTGGCTTGAGAGTCAAACCGCCAGAATTGTTTTTTCGTTAAGAGTAATTATTTATTCAGATGACAAAAAGGCCGAAAAAAGGATGCAAACTAAAATGGTTATAAATTTGTTGTTCTTTCTGTCTAAAACGTACAAAAAATGATAATGTCAAATGAGATTTTTTTGGTCTCCCTGCTTTTCCTGGGCATCAGTTTCGTGGTATCTGCCATCCTGAAAAGCAAGTTTTCAAAATACGGTAAAATACCTCTTGCTAATGGTATGTCAGGCAGGGAAATAGCCGAAAAAATGCTCCGGGAAAACGGTATTTATGATGTGAAAGTAACCTCCGTGGAAGGCTTCCTGACCGACCACTATAACCCGACCAATAAAACGGTGAATCTGAGCCCTGATGTGTACAACGGAACCAGCATTTCGGCAGCTGCAGTGGCAGCGCATGAGTGCGGGCACGCCGTACAGCACGCCACCCAGTATGGCCCGCTGGTATTCAGGAGCAAAATGGTACCGGCAGTTCAGGTCAGTTCCATGCTGGTAAACTGGATCCTGCTGGCCGGAATGATCGTGCTGGCCACCTCTAAAAACCCGACCGTCCTTTTGATTGGTATAATAATAATGAGTGTGACCGTCCTTTTTACACTCGTTACCCTGCCGGTAGAGTTTGATGCCAGCAAAAGGGCACTGGCCTGGCTTGACAGGACAAACGTGACAAATACGGCCGAATATCCCAAGGCAAAGGATGCACTTAAGTGGGCTGCTACCACCTATGTGGTGGCTGCACTGGCAGCAGTGGTACAATTAATCCAGTACATCATGATCTATTTGGGAAGCAGGGACAGGAGTTAATACATATTATTTAAGTATCATTTATTTTTCAAAGTCGTGCAGCAAAATGCACGGCTTTTTTGTTTATAATAATATTGGGTTAACATATATTTAACCCGAACATTTTACAAAATACTACACACATGAAACTACTAAAACTGCTGTTGCTGGCGGCATTACTATTGCCTGCCCAGCTGTTACTGGCACAAACAAAGACCGTAACTGGAAAAGTAACTGATGGAAACGGAGATCCCGTTGCCAATGCTTCGATCACTGTAAAAGGATCCCGGATCGGTACCATTTCGGGAACCGATGGCACCTTTTCATTTGCGGTGCCGGAAAAGGCAAAATCACTTATTATTTCTGCTATTGGATTTGAATCACAGGATGTAACGATCTCCGGATCGTCTGTTTCTGTTTCATTAAAGCCTGGTGAATCCCGTAGCCTGGATGAAGTGGTGGTGGTGGGATACGGTACCAAGATCAAAAAAGACCTGACGGGAAATATTGCCCGTATTAAAGGATCTGAAATTGCAAATACGCCAGTGGCCAACTTTACACAAGCCCTCCAGGGAAAAGCAGCCGGTGTTTTTGTAGAAGCAAATAATGGAAAGGTGGGTGAAGGAGTGAAAGTAAGGATCAGGGGCACCACTTCTATTACAGGAAGCAACTCGCCATTGTATGTAGTGGATGGGGTACCTATTAACAGCGATCCTTATTCAGGAAATAGTTTGGCCGATATCAATTTTAATGATATTGAAACTTTTGATATCCTTAAAGACGCATCTGCTGCTGCCATCTTTGGCTCACGGGCAGCTAATGGCGTGGTGATCATTACTACCAAAAAAGGGAAAGCCGGAAAAACCAATATGGCTGTTAATTTTCAGTATGGTATCAACAAGCCAACCGGGTATCGTGGTTTTTTAAATGCAAGAGAATATGTGGACCTGCTGAGAGAAGCTGCTATAAACAGTGATCATATCGAAGGGATCGATCCATTAGATCCTGCACAATACGCTGGTTCGTGGCTCGAGTTTGCAGAAAGAAGACTTACCCGTTATTCCGGTCACTCCGACTGGAGAGCATTGGAAACCGATACAGATTGGGAAAAACTGGCATTTAATGAGGATTCTAAAACAAGAATGGTGGACTTCAGTGCATCTGGTGGAAATGACAGAACAAGATTTTACCTCAGTGGTGCCTATATGAACCAGGATGGTATACTGGTGGGAAATAATTTTAAAAGAATCTCTGCCCGGATCAACCTGGATCATGATGCGACTAATAAATTAAAGATCGGTTTTAGTCTCGGTCTTACCCGCAGCCTGGGAAACAGGGTCTCTTACGACAATGATTTTTCCACGCCTATGCAGTTAGTGGCGCTCTCGCCGGTTACTCCGGTAAGAGATCTCAACGGTAACTTATACGACAGACCTGTTGCTACTTACTATAATGGACTGATAGAGCTGGAAAATGCATCGTATCTCTCCACCATCTACAGAAACCTGGGTAGTGCCTATCTGAATTATAAGTTCACTAAAAACCTGGTATTTAAAACAGAGTTTGGTGTGGATCTGCAAAACCAGAGCGACGACCAGTATTTTGGATCCAGGACCATTAATGGAGAAGCCACCAATGGATATGGCCAGTTTGATGGCTATAAAGCATTTACCTATAACACTAACAATTACTTTAACTATACCCGAAGGGCCGGGAAACATGACCTGGATTTTACGTTAGGGATGTCTTTCCAAAAATTATCAGTTGACGAATCAAGAATTACCGGTGAAGACTTTCCGGATGATGATCTGCAAACACTGGCAAGCGCCGGTCGTATAACAGGAGGCTATACACAAAAAGAAGATTACTCTATCTTATCGTATTTCGCAAGGGCCAACTATAAGTTTGATAACAAATATCTTTTTGCAGCAAGCGGTCGTATTGATGGTTCTTCTGTTTTTGGCGTGAATAACAGGTATGGCTTTTTCCCTTCTGTGTCTGCCGGATGGATCATCAGCGAAGAAAATTTCTTAAGCACTTCAAAGCTAATCAGCTTTTTGAAAGTAAGGGCCAGTTACGGTACATCCGGAAGCGATGGTGTTGCTAACCGGTTTGCATCCAGAACAACGTATGGATCTGCCAAGCATAACAATACTTCGGGTTTGGCTACTTCTCAATTGGGTAATCCTGATCTGAAATGGGAGCGATCCAAGCAGCTGGACATCGGGCTTGATTTTGGTCTTTGGAATAACCGGCTTTCCGGAGAGATCGATTACTATACCCGAAATACAGATGACCTGTTTTATAATGTTCCACTTCCCGGCACAACAGGATTTGCATCCTGGTTAGTAAATATTGGTTCAATGAAAAACACCGGGTTTGAGCTGGTACTTAATTCTGTAAATGTTAACAGCAAAAGTTTTAAATGGAATACCAGTGTGAATATTTCAAAAATGAAAAATGAGATCACCAAACTGGATGGTGATCAGACGATCATTCCCGGTAATGATGGCCGTTATTTGAATTCATTACTGGTAGGTCAGCCAATTGGTGTATTCTATGGGCCAAAGTTTGCCGGTGCTGACCCTGCTAATGGTGATGCCCTTTACTATTTACCAGATGGCAAAACAACTACCAATGATTATAATAGTGCCGGTGATTTTGTAGTAGGCGATCCCAACCCGGATTGGATAGCGGGCCTTAATAATACCTTCAGCTACAAAGGCATTGAATTAAGCGTACTGTTTCAGGGTGTATTTGGGAACCAGATACAGAACGGTGGTGGTGGGTTTATGTCTGCCAGTTTCGACTGGTTTGATAATCAAACCCGTGATCAGCTGAACCGCTGGCAGAAACCCGGTGATGTTTCCAATGTGCCGCAGTTGCGTTTGGGATATGGCAATGGGATCAATGCTTCCAGCCGCTATGTAGAAGACGGTGGATACGTAAGATTAAAGAACATAACATTAGCATATAATGTTCCAAAGGATGTGCTCAGTAAAGTAAAATTAAGTTCTGCAAGAATCTTTATAACCGGTATCAACCTGGCCACTTTTACAGATTATACCGGCTGGGACCCTGAAGTGAATACCGACTACAGGGCGGGAAACCGTAACCAGGGCAGTGACTTTTATGCAGCGCCCCAGATCAAATCAATAACATTCGGGATCAACCTGGGCTTTTAACTTTTAAAACTGAAAAACATGACACGTAAAATAATTTCAATTGCTCTTATAGCAGCTATTACTGTTTCCTGCAGTAAACAATTAGATATTGAACCACAACAGGGTATCAGCGAAGAGAATGCATTAAACTCGGATGCTAAAGTCAAGAAAGTACTTAATGGTACCTACGATGCAGTAAGTGATGGTGATGTATGGGGTGGAAATGTATTCCTGTTCTCCGAACTGCTTGCAGCTGATGGTGAAATAAGCTGGGAGGGAACCTTTAATCAGCCGGATGAAATATGGCAAAAGGCCATCATTACCACCAACAGCTTTGTAAGAGACACCTGGCTGGAAGCGTATGATGCCATTAATAATGCGAATAATGTGATAGCGGCAATCGGCGTGGTAAATGCGGCTGATCAAAACCGGGTGAAAGGAGAAGCATTGTTCCTCCGGGCATCCATGTATTTTGAACTTGTAAAACTATTTTCTAAACCGTACACTGCCGGAAGTGTCACTACTAATAAAGGATTACCTCTTGTGCTTACGCCTACAAAAGTTATCGATCAGTCGAGCTATGTGGCCCGCAGTACTGTAGAGCAGACCTATGCACAGATAATTACAGATCTGGTTACCGCAGAAAGTCTATTACCTGACTATAATGATGAATATGCTAATAAGGCAGCAGCAGCCGGCATGTTGTCAAGAGTGTATCTGCAAATGGAAAGATTTCCCGATGCAAGAGATGCCGCCAACAGGGCAATAAATATTGCTTTAGCAGAAGGTTATTCTTTGGCAACCACTTATGCCGAGGCATTTAATAACTCAACCAACTCTTCTGAAGATCTGCTTGCTATGCAGGTCACCGCACAGGATGGTACAAACACTATGCATACGTATTGGTCAATACCCGCCTTTGGCGGAAGAGATGGTGACGTGACCATTGATGCAAGCCACCTGGCATTGTACGATCCGGCTGATGAAAGACTGGCATTGTTTTATTTTGGAGCCGGTGATACCCGTAGTGGTAAATGGCAGCAACAGTATAAAAACTTACCTATCATGCGGCTATCTGAATTGTACCTTACAAGGGCAGAAGCCAACTTCAGAGCTGGCACCACAGTAGGCGCCACACCTGTGCAAGATGTAAACCGGACCCATCAACGGGCTGGTCTTAGCGCATTTGGCGCTGTAACGCTGGCCGACATATTACTGGAAAGAAGATTGGAGCTTGCCCATGAGGGACATCGCCTGCACGACTTAAAAAGGCTGAGAGGCAGTGCGGATGGATTTAATTATGATGACAATGAGTTAGTGCTTCCTATTCCACAAAGAGAAGTGGATGCTTCAAGAGGAGTGATCGTACAAAATCCCGGCTACTAATTGAACCTGTTACTACCTAAAGAAAAAGGACACTAATTAGTGTCCTTTTTCTTTAATAGTGTTGTCACAATTTTATTTCTTCATCATGCTGATCAAAAAACTTGTATTCTGTCAGGTGATAATTGGTGTCTGGTTCCAGCCGGGTCTTTTGCCCGTACTTTCTTTTCCACTTAGCCATCATCGTATTCCAGGGCCAGCCCTTGGTAAGGTAAGCGTAGAGAATGGGATGAACTACTAATTTCAGGTTAGTGTTCTTATGAGTGACGAGGTAACTTAAATTCTTTTCAATATCATCTTCGAGCAACAAGGTAGAAGAGATCTTACCGGTGCCATTACAACTGGGGCAAACTTCCTGTGTATTGATATTCATCTCCGGTTTCATCCGCTGACGGGTGATCTGCATTATGCCGAATTTTGAAATAGGAAGTACGGCATGCTTGGCCCTGTCTGGCCCCATGAACTCTTCCATTTTCTCCACCAGCTTCCTCTTGTTGTCCGGAAGCTTCATATCAATAAAGTCAACAACAATGATACCTCCCAGGTCTCTGAGACGGAGCTGGCGGGCCACTTCTTCAGCAGCCTCCAGGTTTGTTTCCAGGGCGTTTTGCTCCTGGTTATTGCTTACACTTTTATAGCCGCTGTTGATGTCAATTACATGCAGTGCTTCTGTATGCTCAATGATCAGGTAAGCGCCGCTGTCCAGGTTCACAGTTTTGCCAAACGATGATTTCACCTGCTTGGTAATGCCAAATGAATCAAAGATGGGAGAACCATTCTGGTAAAAAGTTACGATGTCTGCCTTTTCAGGAGCGATCCGCTGGATATAACTTTTGGTATCTGCAAATATGTTCCGGTCATTTACCACGATCCTGTTGAAATCTTCATTCAGCAGGTCCCGGAGAATACTGGTGGTCTTGGTTTGCTCACTAAGGATCTTTGCAGGGGCCGCAGCGCCTTTCAGGTTATGCTGAATGGTCTTCCACATTTCTACCAGTGCAGAAAGGTCTTCATGCAGTTCGGCAGTATTCTTTCCTTCAGCTGCTGTTCTTACAATTACACCAAAGTTTTTTGATTTGATCGCTTCCACGATCTTTTGCAGTCTTTTTCTTTCTTCCGAAGAATGTATTTTCCGGGAAACAGCTACAATATCATTGAATGGGGTAAGTACCACAAAGCGGCCGGGTAGTGATATCTCACAACTCAGGCGGGGCCCTTTGGCGGCAATGGGTTCTTTCAGTATCTGAACGAGTATATTAGGTTTACCACCCAATACTTCGTTGATCTTTCCGGTCTTTATGATCTCCGGTTCAATAGTGAATTTGGAAAAATCAAGGCCCTGCTCAGTTTTGTCGTTCATGCACATGTTGGTGAACTTCAGCAGGGATTTGGCATAAGGGCTAAGATCGGTATAATGAAGAAATGCGTCCTTCTCAAACCCCACGTCCACAAAAGCGGCATTGAGGCCCGGGATGAGTTTTTTTACCTTGCCCAAATACAAGTCACCCACAGCAAAACGGGCATCGCTTTTTTCGCTATGCAGTTCTACCAGTTTCTTGTCCTCCAGCAGGGCTATTTCAACACCCTGGGGGGCCGCATTGATAATTAGTTCTTTGTTCATTACAGCTTACATAAATGAATCACCTTAATGCTGTAAAACACCAGTTGCCGGAAATCCGTATGGAATGCGGGTTGTTCCTGCAGAATATTTTGCTGTGAATATAGGCGGGTGCAAACTTTTACGGCAAACAACCAGTGGACTGGAAAAGAGTCTGAAGTCGATAGTCGTGAGTCAGAAGCAGGATCATTACTATTGTGCAATTAACTCCCGGCTTATGACTCAAGACTTCAGACTATTTGTTCCTCTTCTTATGACGGTTCTTTCTCAGTCTTTTTTTACGCTTGTGCGTCGCAATTTTATGACGCTTCCTTTTTTTACCACAAGGCATACTCAAATAATTTTTTAAAAACGTTTATAAATAAGTTTGTTCAACTTCTATTGTTTCAGGGCAGCAATTCTTTCCTGTATGGCTGTTTTGGCGGCTGCCAGTTTCACATACGGGAGGCTTTTTTGATACCAGATCACTGCATTTGGTTTATCACCGGATCGCTCATACACTTCTGCCAGCAGCAACATGGCGTCTAAATTTTCCGGTACAAGGCGGGTAACCGTTTGTAAACGGGTAATCGCTTTATCATATTGCCCGGATATCAGCAAGCCCTTTATCAGCATCATTTGTGCATAGATATTGGCGCTGTCTTTCTCCACTACCTGCCTTATTTTGGCAATGCCTTCCATTGGCATTTCAGAAATCCCTCCAAAAAGATAGCAGGCACCAAGGCCTACTTTGGCAGAATCATTATCCGGGTTAATCTTCAAAGATCGCTCAAATAAATCTTTGGCCTGCAAGGCTTTCCATTGTCTCCGCTGTGCCATTTCATCTTGCTGCAGGTTGTCCAAAAACAGTTGGGCGGCAAAGGTGAGGGTTTTTTCCGAATTTTCCAATCTGGCAGCTTCCCCTGTATACCAGGCAAAAGGCTCAAAAATCCCGGCAGAGTCGGCCCAAAACCGGGCTAACTGGTGATATACATGCAATTGCTGCTCTTTTACAGCACCCCTGGAGATGGAATTTTCGAGTGTATTTAATTTTACGGTCTGCTCTTCAGTCAGTTGCTTTTTGGCGAAGCTTATCATTGAATCAACAGAAAGGGCAGCTGCATGATCGTGTCCGTCGCCCGGACCATGCTTCTCCGGCTGTGCGATCTTCTTTTTTTCAGGAATGGTTCTGGCAAACATAAAAATACCAGCCGTAAGCAATACAGCAAAGCCAATAGTTATCCATTGAGGTTTCTTCAAAGTGAAAAATTTCAGGAGGCAAAGGTACAGGCAAAATCAGTCTGTTGAGGCGCTTTAATGTAATAATAGCGAGTTTTAGCCAGTACCGGGAATTGGTATTTGGGTATCATGGATATTCTTTAACTTATCGTCTCTTTTTGCTATCTGCAATGACTAACCAAAACTAAACTTCTGTTTATGAGACCTGCTTTTCACAAATTCTATATTGTATTCTTCATTTTGGTTTTTGCTTCTTGCGGGGGTAAGGATAAAAAATCGCCTGCGCCTGATTCCAATGCCGGGGCAAAGGATACAGCAAAGACAGCGGAAAATAAGCCCACCATTTATGGAGCTGCTGATAGCACGCTGACGCCATTCAAACCATTTATTGAAAAGGAATTAGATAAGTGGGCAAGGTCCTTCCGCGGTTTTGACGGCGATTCCTTCCGGCTGACCCAGGTAAGCAGTTTTACAGACGGTGAATATGGAGATGAGCCGGACCTCAGCAAGTTTTACGAATTATACAAACCGTCGCTCAGTTTTTCACCGGACAGCAATCAATTCATTGACTTGTACAGTTCGGGGCTGATGCTGGAGAAAAGGGGCAAAAAGATCGTTGCAAGCGGAGATGTGGACCAGGCGATAACACTTTGCAACCTGAAAACGAAAACATGGAAACGAATTGCTTCCTTTGGTCCTTCCGCTGGGATCGAAGAAGCGATATGGGTATCGCCAACTTTATTTATCCTGGCGGGTATGGTGGTTAATGATAATGGAGAAACAGAACCACTTCTGATGATCGGTGACGCAGATACGAGATCCTTCCGTTGGTTTGAGTCAAAATCGGTAAGACCACAGTCAGCTAACTATAAAGCGAGCGGTATGACAAAGTTGAAGATCGATGAATGGGACTAAAAGAGACTATTCAGCATCATCTCCCGGTCCGGGATCGGGCTTTAGCTCTTTCAGTTTTTTTACTTCAGCTACAAACTCTTTGGCTGGTTTAAAGGCTGGTATATAATGTTCGGGAATATGTACCGCAACGTTCTTCTTAATATTACGGCCAATCTTAGCAGCTCTTTTTTTGGTAATAAAGCTGCCAAAACCACGGATGTAGATGTTTTCGCCGGCAGCAAGGGTGTCTTTTACTTCCTTGAACATAGTTTCAAGGGTAACAAGCACATCTACCTTGGGTATGCCTGTTTTTTCAGAAATCTGATTTACCAGGTCGGCTTTTCTCATTGTTGCAGGTTTTTATGGTTTTAATTAACACCAATTTAGAACAAAATAATATGATTGTCAACTAAATAGGAATAATTTTTTTCAACATCGGCCCCCCGGTTCTTTTTAAAATGACGGATATTTAGGCCTTATAAATAAACTCCCGGCCAATTTTGATGCAGAAAAAAGATCTCCAGGAACAGCGAAAAGGGTTTGCCCGCCTCTTATTAAAATGGAATAAAGAGAAAAATGACCGGCAAATGCCCTGGAAGGGGGAAAAGGACCCCTATAAGATTTGGCTTAGTGAGATCATCCTTCAGCAAACGAGAGTGGAACAAGGGCTGGGCTATTACAATAAGTTTGTCCGGGCTTTTCCCAACGTCCGGCAACTGGCAAAGGCAAAAGATGAAACCATCTTTAAACTGTGGGAGGGATTAGGCTATTATTCCCGCTGCAGAAACCTGATAGCCACCGCCAGGTATATCGCAAAAGAATGTAAAGGCCGGTTTCCAGATACATATGAAACCATTTTAGCGCTGAAAGGAGTAGGCCCTTATACAGCTGCAGCTATTTCCTCATTTGCCTATAACCTGCCATTTGCTGTAGTGGATGGCAATGTGTTCCGGGTGCTGGCAAGAGTATTTGGTATTAATAGACCTACTGATTCAGCCACCGGGAAAAAGTTTTTTTCCGAACTGGCTGCCGATCTGCTGGATAAAAAACAACCTGGTCTTTATAACCAGGCCATCATGGATTTTGGAGCAATGATTTGCAAACCGGCAGCACCGCTTTGCCACCAATGTATATTTCAAAAAAAATGCATTGCGTTTCAAAATAAAAAGGTGGGAGAATTGCCGGTAAAGGAAAAGAAAATAACCATTAAGAAAAGGTGGTTCTATTACCTGGTACTGGAGTATAAAAATGAAGTGGCTATTCGCCGGCGCACCGAAAAGGATATTTGGCAGGACCTGTATGAATTTCCCCTGGTAGAATCGGCTGGTGAATTAGAGATCAATAAAGTGATTCAACAGGCAGAAAAACTACAATGGATTTCTCTTAAGCAGGCAACAATTGTTTCTGTATCGGCCGTATTCCGGCAAAAATTGTCTCACCAGCATATATCCGGTCAGTTCATAAAGATCCGGCTTACCCGAAATCCGGGAACAAATAATAACTGGGTGTGGGTATCAAGGATCAAAAAGGAGATGTATCCTTTTCCTCAATTCATTAACCAGTTTTTACAACAAAAAACGGAAACGCAATCTTTAGTCTGATGTTAAAATGACAGAGAAGCGGTTTAATTTTTCGGTTTCCCTTCAATTTTTTTTAACTTTAGAAAGACATAAGCTCCATCGATGATTTATTAACTTAAAGCATAAATGTATGAGAGGCGTAAACCGAGTAATGCTGATAGGAAACCTGGGCAAAGACCCGGATGTGCAGCACCTGGAAGGCAATATTGCAGTAGCCAAATTCCCATTGGCCACAACAGAAACATTTAAAGACCGAACCGGTAAATTAGTATCACAAACAGAATGGCATACCGTGGTCCTCTGGCGGGGGCTGGCCGAGCTGGCGCAAAAATATCTCCACAAAAGCAGCCTGGTATATATAGAAGGCCGCTTGCGTACCAGAAGCTGGGATGATAAGGACGGTCACCGGAAATTTGCTACTGAAGTAGTTGGAGATAACCTCATTATGCTGGATAAAAGAATGGATGGTGGAACCGTGCCGGGAACCGGTGAAGGTGGTATCGAGGGTATGGGAGGTTCAGACCTGCCATTGGGCGACCCCTCCGAAAACCTGCCCTTTTAAACGTAAGATTTAAAAACAATAACTTTGTTTTGAAACAGGGCGGGCCATTTGACCTGCCTTTTTGATAAACCAAAAACCTTGCTTTGGAAAGTCATCCGGCATTCATTTCCTTTTTTGATTATATCGCTTATATTTTTTTGTCTGTCAACACGCAGGGAACTACTTTTCTCGCCGTTACCCTGGTAATACTTTTACTGTTGTCGTTCACTATTTCCGGGGCAGAAGTAGCTCTTTTCTCTCTTAATAAAAAAGATGTGAATATGCTGAAGACAAAACAGCATACGTCCGCCAAACGGATCATCACCCTGCTGGAAGAACCCAAGGAAGTATATGCCTCCCTGCTTATCGGCGGCACCTTTGTGAATATCTGCATCATCGTTCTTTCTAATTATTTTATCAGCAGTTATATTCCTTACAATACGATCGGCTTTAAATGGCTCGGACCTTTGGCAAATTATCTGCTGGAAGTGCTTATACGGGTCATCATCATTGCCTTTGTAGTTATTTTCTTTGGGAAGATATTGCCCAAAGTGTGGGCCACACAGAACAATCTTCGTTTTGCATATGGCTCATCAATAGTTGTGGAATCACTTCACTTATTGCTCCGCCGTATCAGCAGGTGGATCGTTTCTCTTGCAGATGGTATCGGAAAGAGAGTGGGCGCAGACAAGTCGCAGGCCATGAGCATGCAGGAACTGGATGAAGCCATTGATATTAAAACTGATGATGAGGCCTCACAGGAAGAAAAGAATATTATGAAAGGGATCGTGAAGTTTGGAAATATTTCTGTGAAACAAATAATGAAAAGCCGGCTGGATGTAAGTGGTGTTGATCATAATTTTTCATTTGGGCAACTGATCAGCCGGGTGGAGGAATTGCATTACTCCCGGTTGCCGGTTTATAAGGGCAGCCTGGATGAAGTAGTGGGGGTGATCAATACCAAAGACCTGATACCGCATTTACATCAACCCGAAAACTTTGACTGGCATCCGCTGATGCGTCAGCCTTATTTTGTACCTGAACCAAAATTGATCGAAGACCTGCTGAGAGAATTTCAGCAAAAACGCATTCACTTTGCAGTGGTAGTGGATGAGTTTGGAGGTACCAGCGGTATTGTTACCATGGAAGATATCCTGGAAGAAGTGATAGGGGAAATAAAAGATGAATTTGATGAAGAGGAAACAGATAACAGGAAACTGGATGAATTCAATTACCTGTTTGAAGGCAAAACGATGATACATGACATGTGTAAAACCATGAAGCTCCCTATGGACACATTTGATATGGTAAGAGGAGAAAGTGAATCGGTGGGAGGCCTGGTGCTGGAACTGGCCGGAGAGTTTCCGGAATTAAATGCAGTGATCACCAGCGGCGATTTCGAGTTTATGGTAATGCGGGCGGATAATAACCGAATTCAGCAGGTCAAGGTGACAATAAAACAAAATCAATAAATTCTTGCTTCATGGTCAGATCTTCCGGAATTGCAGCGCTTTTGTTTGCTATAGGTTGTTTGTGGATGTCCTGCAACAGTGACTATTCCACCGGTAAGAAAAAAGGATATTTTAAAATTGACTTTCCCGAAAAGAAATACCAGCCATTTGATAAACCGGGCTACCCCTATACTTTTGAATACCCGGTGTATGCTACGGTAACAAAAGACACGACCTTTTTTGAAGACAAAGCCGGCGACTGGTGGATCAATATCGACTTTCCTCAATTTGCCGGAAGGATCTATGTGAGTTACAAAACAATCGGTGGGCCCGGCAACAGCTTTGATTCTTTGGTAAGAGATGGATTTAAAATGGCATACAAACAACATGTGGATGTATCTACAGGTATAGAAGAAAGCCGCATTCTTACTCCTAATAATGTAGAGGGCATGTTCTTTAGTCTTGGTGGAAACACGGCAACCGCTAACCAGTTTTTTCTTACCGATTCCACCAAACATTTTTTACGGGGCGCCTTATATTTTAATGCAGCCCCTAATGCGGATTCATTAGGAATAGTGAACGACTTTTTGAAGAAAGACTTGGAACATTTGATCAATACATTGAAATGGAAACCTGTTTTGCCTGCAGGCAAATAAAAATCCCGATGGTTTTCACCACCGGGACACAGGGCAGGTTACTGTATGCTGCTTACTGCTCTTTTTCTTCCGCTTTCTTAGTGTCAGTTTTTACGGATTCAATTTTTTTAGGTTCAATATAGCGTTCGTCCAATGCGCCGCGGCTGAATAATTTTGTGTTGAATTTTCTTTTCTTCTTCGCCACTTTTTTCTTGGTTACCACAGACGTGTTTTTTACCGCTTTCTTTTCTTCGGTCACATTTACAACGGGTACGATCTCTTCTTTGCCCACCACCGGCACTGTGGTTTTGGTGTCGGTAGTAATTTCTGTTTCAGGCGCTGTCTTTTCTTCATACATGCCTTTGAATTCTTTTTTGTTATGAGTTTGTTTGTAATCCACAAACCCGTAAATGCTGGCGCCGATCATTAACGTGGCGCCTACGTACAAGATTGATTTCATTTGATGATTTGTTTAAAAGTTTATAATAATTGATCAAGCGGTTCAGGTGGCAAATGATTTTAGATAATGTTTGCTCTGCCGGTAAATGATCCACTCGGCAAAAAGCATGTTTCCAATAACACTTATCCAGAGCGACAATTCATAGTTTTCCAGGTGGCCCCAGTTCAGCAGGTAAAAGACAATATGAAATACCCGGAATGAAACAGCTGTCATGGCCATAGCATAACTGCGCATCATCCATACTTTGTGGGCAATTATATTTCTTTTGTGAATAGTGGTGAGCCCGTACAAGGTTGTTACAAACCACCAGCCTGCCATGAACATGAACAAAGCCCTTTCCCAAAAACTGCCTTTGGCAAAAAAGGACATGTAAAGACCGGTGGGGGCACCGAGAAACAATACGACAAAAACATAGATCTTGCCTGAAAAGCGGTGAATCGCTTTCGACTTTTTCAGCAGGTACCGGGAAAACTGGATAAGTGCGGTAGCGATACAAAGAGCGCCGGCTGCAATATGAATATAGAAGCAGGTGTTGTAAAAATTGCTTTTAAAAAGGAAGCTTCGCTCCTCGATAAAGCTGAAATCCTTACTAAAAGAAAAATAAGGTAATGTATTATAGATAAGTAAAAGACTAAATCCGGCTACCGGCACCCAGAAGAGCATCTGGGATAAAACTTTCACCGACTTTTGAAGGGTGAGTATTCTGGAGTTGTGCATACAGTGGTTTGTGATAGTGGTGGGATGCTACGGTGAAAATCTCTCCATAAGGATGCGTTGTTAGTTATTTGTTAAAGGAATTTTACCGGGGGCCGAATCTTTCCTAATTTCAGGGTCAACACATTGCTTATGAACCGCTGTCCAAAACTCTTACTGCTTATCATATTTCTTTGGAGCTCAGTTATTACCTGCGCACAGGAAGCTGTAGCGGTGGATTCACTTAAAAAAAAGTATGCAAAAGCTGTTACTGCATATGACAAAGTAGCATTGCTGGATGAGCTCAGCCGGGTAATGATGAATGTAAATCCAAAAGAGGCCGATGAGATGGGGAAGAAGCTGATCGCCGAAGCGGAAGAATCCAGGGACAGGAAGCTGATGTTCCGGGCATACATATCAAATGGTATCCGGTGCAGTTATTTTGCGACTCAAAAGGCTTATTCTGAAAGGGCCATTGAATTTTATAACAAGGCACTGGAACTGGCACGCCAAAACAGGATGGAGAAAAAAGTAGGAGAAGCCCAGTTGTACCTGGCTGGCATTTACCTGGTGATACCGGATAACGAGAAGGCCCTTTCTTATGCCACGCAGGCGTTTTCCCTGATCTCTACCCTGTCAGACGATAGCCTGAGGGCCGAAGCACACAATACCTATGGTAAAGTATATAATGCTAAAAACGAAAATATACTGGCCCTCCGGAATTTTTTAAATGCCCTGAGGATTGCTGAGGATCTTAAGAATGAACCGCTGATCCGCAATTGCTACATCAATCTTGCAACGTTTTATACTTCCATTGAAGACTACGATAAGGCTATTGATTATATGATGAAAGCATATAAGAAACTGGATGTTATTGCTGAAAGGAATGCGCCTTATCAGAAAGTAATTTATACCAATACGATCGGCAACCTGTTTGCCAGCAAGAAAAATTACGATATAGCTATCAGTTATTTTGAAAAGTCGATCCGAATGGCTGATTCATTGAAATTTTCCACGCTTAAAGTTCCCGGTTATGTAAGCTTGCTGAACCAGTACCTCAGGATACATGAGCCACAAAAGGCGCTGGAGTATCTAAACTCTTCTTCCGGTGATGATCTGAAAAAATACCTGACCAATTTTGGGATGGCCCCAATTATTGACCAGGCCTATGGTGTTATTTATACTGAGCTTGGCCGTTTCGATTCAGCACGGATCTTTTTGGAGAAAGCAAAGCCTATGTTTGAAAACAGCTCCAACGGAAACAGTAAAGTCAATTTTTATGAACAGATGGCAGATTTTTACCGGAAATCTGGTAATAAGAAAACGGCAATTGAGTATTTTCTGAAAGTAAAAGAGCTAAGCGAAGCTAATGGACTGTTGGAAAATGTAAAAACAGCTTCAAAGTATCTTGACAGTTTATATAGTGAAACAGGAAATGCACCGCTGGCAGGACAATATAAAGCAGTTTATTACCAGTACAAGGACAGCATAGAAACCCTGAAAAGGGAAAAGGAACTGACACAAGTAGAAGCTGATGATGAGCAACAACGGCAGATAAAATTGCAAAAGGAACAGGAAGAGCTGAAAAGGCGGAGAAATAATATTCAATACCTCGGTATTGTGCTTGGCATTGTGGGATTGTTTATTGGATTGGTAATATTAGGAATGTTTAAAGTGTCGGCAGGGCTGATAAAAGCGATCGGGTTTTTCGTTTTCATAATGTTTTTCGAATTCATTTTCCTGGTGTTCAAAAAGAATATCTACTCGGTCACACATGGTGAACCCTGGAAGGACCTTGCCTTTATGATCGCACTGGCAGCTTTGCTGGTACCATTGCACCACTGGCTGGAACATAGAGTGCTGCATTATCTTACTTCTCATAACAGGCTCACCTCCGCCGGACATCACATAAAAAACAGGATATTGGGCCGAACAAAAGGGACAGAACAATGAGGGAGGGCTTACCTTTGCCCAAAATTCTGACAGGTGATTGTGATTGGTAACATTTTAATAACCGAGGATATAATTGACAAGAAATTCGTGTGTGATCTTGCCAAATGTAAGGGAGGCTGTTGTGAGGATGGTGCTGCAGGTGCCCCTTTGAGTAATGAAGAACTGGCCCTTATAAATGAGCTGTATGAAAAAGTAAAGCCCTACCTGACAAAAGATGCCATAGTTGAGATAGAAAAGAAAGGCCGGTACGTGTACGACACCGAATTTGAATGGGTGACACCTACACTGGATAGCGACAAGGAAATATGTGTGTACGGAGTGAGGGGAGAGAACGGAATTATTAAATGTGCTTTTGAGCAGGCATATAATGATGGAGTGATCCCATGGAAGAAGCCCATCAGTTGCCACCTTTATCCGATCATTGCCAAAAAAGGCAAGCATGGCGATTACGAAAGAGTGAATTATGAGCCAAGGGAAAAGATGTGCAGCCCAGGCTGTGCACTGGGAGAAAAATTGAAAGTACCGGTTTACCAGTTTTTAAAAGAGCCTATCATCCGGAAGTATGGAGAGGAGTTTTACAATGCACTGGATACGATTGCCAAAGGTGAGTGGGAAGAGATTGATTTTAAGGAATAGGGAAGAAAGCTTCGAGTGGTGAGCTACGAGTTTCGAGTTCTTATAGTTTTTTAAAGCCCGTAACATAAATTTTTTTTAAAATAAATATTGTGAAAGAAACAGCTGCTGATTTTATTGCTAAAAGCACCATCAAGGCTGCTGATAAAGAACACCGGCGCAAGATCAATTTTAATATTGGTAAGTACAATGCTGTGGTGCCACAGGGCAAAGAACAGTTTGCTGATGTGCACCTGGCCAGGGAACGGGCAAAGAACATAAAATGGAAAGCAATAGAAACGCTGGACACACAACTGGAAACTTTTGAAGCGGCAATAATAAAACGGGGTACAAAAGTGATATGGGTGGAAGATGCACAACAGGCATTGGATGCGATTCATAAGATATGCCGTGAAAAGGATTGTAAAACACTGGTGAAGAGCAAAAGTATGGTGACTGAGGAAATTCACCTGAATGACTTCCTGGAAAAGAATGGTATTGAAAGTGTGGAAACAGACCTGGGTGAATACATTCAGCAGCTGGATGGAGAGCCACCGTACCATATTGTTACCCCGGCCATGCATAAGAGTAAAGAAGATGTGGCAAAACTCTTTGCCGAAAAATTGGGTACCGACCCTAATGCCACACCACAGCAACTGACCTTAACCGCCAGAAAGGTATTACGGGAAAAATATGTGCAGGCTGAAGTGGGAGTAACCGGTGCTAATTTTATCATTGCCGATATTGGCGCTATTGCTGTTACAGAAAATGAAGGCAATGCAAGATTGAGTTGCTCTTTTCCTAAAACGCATATCGTGGTGGTGGGAATTGAAAAGATGATTCCTTCTATGAACGACCTGGCTTTATTCTGGCCATTACTTTCCACATTTGGTACGGGCCAAAAAGTAACTGTTTACAATACGATCATTACAGGGCCCAGGCAGCCCAATGAAACCGATGGCCCCGAAGAGATGTATGTGATATTATTAGATAATGGACGCACCAATATACTGGCTAATGAAAAACAACGGGAAAGTTTGTATTGCATCCGTTGCGGGGCCTGCTTAAATGCCTGCCCGGTGTATAAGAATATTGGCGGCCATACTTACGGAGCTACCTACAGCGGTCCTATTGGTTCTGTGATCACCCCTCACCTGCAAGGCTTGAATGAATGGAAGCATTTAAGTTATGCCTCATCTCTTTGCGGCAATTGCACAGAAGTATGTGCCGTAAAAATAAACCTGCATGAATTATTACTAGAGAACCGCCACGAAGCCGTGGATGAAGGACATAGCACTTTTGGGGAGCGAATGGCCTGGAAAATGTGGAAGCAGGGAATGCTGCGCCGCAAATGGATGAATATGGCCAGTGGCAGCATGAAGAATTGGGTGGTGAACAGCATGGTGAAGGGATGGAAAAAGCACCGGGATGAAATGAAGTTTCCTAAAAAATCATTCAATGAATTGTGGAAGGAAAAATACGGTAAGTAATTTAAAAGGTACATAAGATAGCCATCGCCACCTTATGTACCGGTTGTAATTTATTTGCTGGCCTCTTTCTCTTTTGCTTTATATAAGATATCCAGAATGCCTTTAATGTCCGCCGGAGCTTTATTCAACTCCAATGCCCGTTCCAAAAGGGATAGAGCTTTCTTATATTCACCATTTTCATAGTACCCTTCACCAAGACTGGAAGCAATATTAGCAGATTCAGGATACAAAGAATAGTTTGCCTGGAAAACCCGCAGCGCCTCTTTCTTTTTGTTTTGCTTCAGGAGTAAATAGCCCAGACTGTTTAACTCATGTTCGCTTTTCACTAATAGCCGGAGTTGCTGCCCCAGGCTGGTTGCACTGATATTCTCGTCAGTAAACGTTCCATCATCCAGCCATTTTTTTATTGGTGCAAAGGAATGATAGTTGGGTGAATAGGGCTGATTGCTAAGGATACTCAGCAGGTCTTTTTCTAATGAGAAAACCGGGAATTCATTGATACGGTTGACTTCGATGCCATTCCTGTAAATAATAAAAGTGGGTACCCGGAATATTCCCTTTCCGGATTCTTCATGATCCGGACTTTGTTTCGTCAAAGAGTCGCCCCCGCCCAATGCAACCAGCTTTACTTTTTTATCAGGAAAAGAAAGGGTGTTTAATAGCTTCAAAAACCTGGGCACCTCTCTTTTGCTGTCGCCACACCAGGTGCCGAAGAAAATTTCAATACTAACATTGTCTGTGGTTTGTTTTTTAAGCAACGAAATAGTTTCAGTATTTGGCAGGTAGCTCTCATACCCGCTGTTATACCATTTACCAAAGGGGTCTGCCAGTAAACTGTCTTTGGTGCAAACACCATAAAGGATCTTTGGTTTTTCTGCAACAGTTTGCGCTGTGGCAGCAAGCGATAAGATCAGGGAGAGAACACAAAATATTTTTTTCATATACTATGATTGTAGAGTTGATTAAATAGCTACTACCTGGCAGTGCTGTAAACTACCTGGTTTGTAACAAATACAATAATGTATGCCAGCAGGCATACAGCCAGAAACTAACGGGGATCAGGCCCGGGGTGGTTGAAAGGGTTTGTTGTAATTCCCTTTGCAGGCATCTTCATTTTCCGGTTGTTTCAATTGCGTAAGCCCGGAGTGAAGGGAGAAATCAGGTGTATTTTCTTTGGGAAGCGGAAATAATTCATCAAGATGGATGTGAGTATGACTGTTTGATAAAGGAGCATTTGGAGTATCGGGTTTGTCGAGACCTGCTTTCTTTTCACAATCACATTTTACGGCAAATGACTTAAAACTATTTGCCATTCTGCATTCCAGGTATATGGCTTGTTTGGCATATTGCGACCAGAAGAGGACGCATAAAAGAAGTATGGCGGAGAATTTTCTCACTGCAGGTTTTGGTTTTTGGGGTTTCCCGTTGAGGGATGCTCCGGGTTACAGACCGGAAGAAACCGGAAAGGGATGCAAGACCGAAAGAAAAACCAAATTGGGACGGGATAAGTATATTCGTTTTCCGAACAATGGGGCGTTATGCTACTCTACAGTCTATCTATAACACACAGGCTGAAATATATCAGCGATTTCATCGGCAAAGAACTGTCCGGGGCAGCTTTCCAGCTGACAGATGATAAAGCAGTTTATCAAAACTACCCGGATCTGAAAATTAATTATACACCGGAACTAATTGCCGGGGACAGATTCTGGCTGGCACCACATTCATTATTATTTGAGAAAGGAATTCAGCAGCAGGCAATTGACTGCTTTGAAGAAAATGGACATAAAGCTTTTTTTAAAACCAACGGAGACTTCCCATTTGACATATTTGCAGCTGCATTTTATTTGTTGAGCCGGTACGAAGAATACCTGCCGCACCAAAAAGATATGTATGGCCGCTATGCTTATGAAAACTCGCTGGCTTTCAGGAAACAATTCCTGGATATTCCGTTGGTCAATATCTGGCTTCTTCAATTTAGAAAAAAACTGGAGGAGCAATTTCCTGCATTTTCCTTTCATCCTACTCCGTTCACCTTCCTGCCTACTTATGATATTGATGAAGCCTATTCATTTAAACACAAGGAATGGTGGCGAAGTGCCGGATCGGCCATAAAAGATCTGTTGAAGGGACAATGGAAAAGATTTTGGTTACGCAGGGCTGTATTGAACAATAAAACACCCGATCCTTTTGATTCTTACGACTGGATGGATAACCTGCACCGTCCGTATAAGCAGAAGCCCCGTTATTTTTTTTTAGTGCCGGAAAAGACAGGAAAGTTCGACAGGAATATTCTGCCCGCTGAATCAGCTATGCAGGTAATAATTAAAAAGCATGCTGAAAAGTACAGCATCGGAGTTCATCCGTCCTGGCAAAGTGGTGATCATCCCGGGTTAATAAAAAAAGAAATTCAAACGATAGAGCACATCACACAACTCAAAGTGGTCGCTTCCCGCCAGCATTTTATCCGCTTTACATTGCCGGTAACGTATCATCATCTTAGTGAAGCTGGAATTAAAGAAGATTTTTCTATGGGCTATGGAAGTATCAATGGATTCCGTGCATCTGTAGCTTCCCCTTTTTATTGGTATGACCTGGAAAAGGAAGAAACGACTTACCTGTTGTTATACCCTTTCTGCTACATGGAGGCCAATTCCTATTACGAACAGGGGCATACACCGGAACAGGCATTGGAAGAAATGCGGCATTATTATAAAGAAGTAAAAGCTGTTGACGGAATGCTAATTACCATCTGGCACAATACTTTTTTAGGAACTGATAAGAAGTTTAAAGGATGGAGGGAAACGTACCTGCAGTTTTTTAATGAAGTAAATGGTCTCACGGCCTCCGCCTGATCATTTTTAAACTCCTTCCGTTTCCGGTTGCTCTGGTGGGGGTACTGCTTTAAAAGCTTTATTTACCAGGTAAACACCCAGCAATGTTACTAACCCACCGATGGTGATAAAGATGGTAACCTTTTCTCCAAAGATCAACCAACCGCTTAATACAGCCACCATCGGATTTATATAGGCATAAATGGAAACCTGTTCTGTTGGCAGGTTTTGCAATGCATAGAGGTAGCAGATGAAAGCGATGAGTGACCCAAAAATAACAAGGTAGGCAATTGAAGCCCACGATTGCCATGCAATTTCAGACAAGGGCACGGCTTTACCAGACGCTGAAGAAAAACTATACAAAACGATACCACTGATTATCATCTGTAATCCCAAACTGAAATAAGGATTGAAATTTAGTGCCTGTTTTTTAGTATATAAAGTGGCAAAGGCCCATGTCCAGGTGGCTATTACAGAGAACAGGATACCTAATTGAAACTGTGGATTCAGAAAATCATTCAAATGGTCATAAAAAATGATACAAACCCCACCGAAACCCAACAACAAACCAACCAATGCTTTTACCGGCATTTTTTCTTTTGAAATAAAAAGGCCTATAACAACGATCCACAAAGGGAAAATAGCTCCGATGATGGCGCCAAGCCCGGCAGAAATTTTATACTGCAATGCCAAAGTGCTGAGGCCATTACTGATCATAAAATTCAGGAAGCTTAGTACCAGGATGGGAATCCACTCTTTCCCTTTTGGTAAAGCCGCTTTTTTATAAAGGAAAAACGCAACGTAGCAACTGCCGCCCAGGAGTTGCCGGATGGCAGCCATTTGCAATGCATCGGGGATATGCTTTACACCTTCTTTTGAAGCGATCCAGGTAGTGCCCCACAAAATACAAACGAGGGCCAATGCAAATAATGCTTTTGCTCTTGTACCTTTTTTATGGATCGTAAGCGGGTTGAACACCGCTAATTTTTTTAAAGAATCAGCAGAAGACTGTACAATGCTTTTATGGAAGTCAAATAAATTCATTAATGTTTAAAATGCCGCATCCCGGTGATCACCATTGCCAGGTTGTTTGCCTTGCAGTAAGCTATGGAATCATTATCCCTGATAGAGCCGCCGGGCTGAATAAAAGCGATAATGCCTGCTTTATGTCCCAGCTTTACGCAGTCGTCAAAAGGGAAAAAAGCGTCACTGGCCATCACGGCTCCATCCAGATCAAAGTTGAACTGTTTCGCTTTTTCAACGGCCTGCCGCAATGAATCAATTCGGCTGGTTTGCCCGCAACCTTTTCCAATGAGTTGTTTGTTTTTCACCAATGCAATTGCATTTGACTTTAAGTGTTTGCAAACAAGGTTGGCAAAAGCAAGGTCTTCTTTTTCGGCAGCAGTAGTCTCTCTTCCACCAGTTTCTTTCCACTCTGCAAAATTTCCCTCGTCTGTACTTTGTATCAACACGCCATTCAGCAAGGACCGGTGCATCTCCGGCTTCACACTGCTGGTTCCTGTCTTAGTTCTTAATAAGATCCTGTTCTTTTTCGATTTTAAAACCGCTAACGCAGTATAATCAAAAGCAGGGGCGATCAGTACTTCAAAAAATATTTCATTGATGGCTTCCGCAGTTGCTTTATCAATAGTTCCGTTGCAAACCAGCACGCCTCCAAATGCGCTTTCCGGGTCGCCGGCAAGTGCAGCATCCCAACTCTCTTTTACAGAGGGCCGTTGGGCAATACCGCATACGTTGGTGTGTTTGATGATAGCAAAGACAGCCTCCCCAAACCCCTTCGAAGGAGGGACTTTAGACTCCGATAATTTGGAAACGACTTCTGCTTTTGCAGACTCCAGGAACCCTCCTGCGGAGGGCAGGGAGGCATCTTTTATCAGCTGCATCGCTGCATCCACATCCACCAGGTTGTTATACGAAAGCTCTTTTCCGTTTAATTGTTCAAAAAGCTCATCCAGGTTGCCAAAGAAGGCCGCTTTCTGGTGCGGATTTTCTCCATACCGCATTGCTTTCTCTTCTTTGTTATACGGAGTGGCTACTGACAGTTGATGAAAATAGTTTGATATAGCTGTATCGTAAGCAGTACACACATCAAATGCTTTGATGGCAAATAGCCGTCTTTGTTCCAATGATGTTTCACCATTTTGTTCTTTCAGTATTTTTTCCAGCAATGAATAATCTGTTTTGCTGGCAACTACCACCACATCTTTATGGTTCTTGGCAGCTCCCCGGATCATCGAAGGGCCTCCAATATCTATTTTTTCAATGATGGCTTTTTCATCGGTAGTGGAAGCCACGGTTTCTTCAAAAGGATACAAGTCAACGATCACCAGGTCGATCTCGGGAATATGGTATTGTTTCATTTCCTGCATATGGGTGGCATCATCTCTTTTTCCCAATATGCCGCCGAACACGGAAGGATGTAAGGTTTTTACCCGCCCGCCAAGAATGGAAGGATAGGTGGTCAGGTTTTCCACCGGGGTCACTTTTACACCAAGGGCCTCTATAAAAGTTTGTGTACCGCCGGTAGAATAAATGGTAACGCCCAACGCTGATAATTCCCGTGCAATAGTATCCAGTCCGTCTTTATAAAAAACAGAAATAAGTGCCGATTGAATTTTTTTGTTCATAAAAATTGAAGGGTTGAAAGGCAGGCAAATCGCTTTGTCCGGCGAAGCTTTAGCATAGCCGGATTGGAGTGGCAAAGGTAGGAGTATGCCAACGCATCACAAAAGGACCTTTTACGAAAGAAGAAATTTTTCTTTGCAGTATTAATTGATCGTCATTACAAAGGCTCCTTTCATTGTTACATCATGCCAGGGAATATGCAATGAGTCGCAATCTTTTTTCCAATACCTGGTTTTCCAGGCAGGAACGGACCCGTCAAACACCACCTTCTTAATATCCAGTACACCCGCTATTTTTTTCATATACAACTTTGGTTTTTTTGAAATGATCAGCAGATCAATAACAGGTTTTGTTTCTGACTGAGCAAATGAAACAGATTCATCCACCAACAGAATATGTTTACCCTGGTAAGTAAAATAGTTTTCATCAACGTATAGCGGACCAGATTTTTCCACTTCTTTTACCCGGTGTAAAATTCTCGATGGCTTCAGATGAAAATTGCGGGCAAAATCATTCGTCAGCAGGTCGCTGTCGCCAATAAACTGGCAGGTATTGCCTGTTACAATATCTATAGCTCTTTTTTGCGGTACATTATAAACAATGATCTTTTGTTGCTGCCGGCTTTCGATAAAATAAAAAGTCCTTAAAGAAGCAAAACCTAATAAGCAAAGTAATCCCAGTTTCATTCCCCTTGCTGACTTTTCCATTAACCAATTGCTTATGCCAACGGTAAACAGTAAAAGTAAGATGGCCTGTGCCACGCTTATTTGTAAACCATCCCACAAGGAGAATTTTATGGCCTCAATCTTTTCAATATAAGTATTCATTAGCCAGATCAGCCAGGAAAGCAACTTGCCAACCAGTAATGCCAGTGCCGGAATGAAGGCAATGGCACATAAAAGAATTTCACCCAGTAAAATAGCGCTGGATAATGGTACCGCCAGGAAATTGGTAAGCAGGAATAAATTAGGAAACTGGTGAAAATGATAAATGCTCAGCGGCACAGTAAGTATTTGTGCCGCAATAGTTACAGCGTTTAACTTCCAAATGGTATCCAGTATTTTGTTTTTTATATAAAACAAATTATAAACAGGAAGCATGAATATGATAATGCTTAACACGGCAGCATAGGAAAGTTGAAAGCCCACATCCCAAAGCCAGAATGGATTAATACATAAAAGCAGAAATGCTGAGAGGGCCATTGTATTATAAATCGAGGTCCTTCTTGAAAGCGATTCTCCCAGCACAATGCAGGTAAACATTAGCGCCGAACGTAATATGGATGGTTGTGCACCTGCCAGCAAACTGAACAACCAGAGAACGGTGATGATAATAACCGGCCGCAGCCAGCGGATTTTCTTTCTCTTTTGTAATGGTTTTAATACCAAGGCCAGTAACCAGTATATCAAACCAAGATGAAGGCCTGAGATGGCAATGATATGCACTACGCCGGTATTGGTGTAGGATTGCACCAAAGATTGTTCCAGGTCATTTTTGTAGCCGATCAGTAATGCTTCTGCCAGTCCCAGTTCTTTATCGCCCTTAATGTTTTTTTTAAGAATGTTCAATATGTTTTGCCGTGAGGCGTAAATGAATTTATTGAGCCAATACTCATTTTTAGCCTGCAGTGTTTCATAATCTTCCGGTGCCAGGTACACCTGGTGGGTAATTCCCTGGAAGAGGCAATATCCTTTATAATCAAACCCGCCGGGATTGCCGGAATTCTTTATTTCCTGCAAAGGCTTTTTCAATAGTATTTGAGAACCATAGGAAAGAGCAGGAGTGGAATCTTTTTTGAAGTAGAGTATTATTTTGCCTTTTGCTGAAAGGGAAGTGCCATTTCGTAACAGATAGCTGACAGTGGCGGCGGCTTTAAAGGATTTTGCTTTTTCAACCAGGGGCTCTTCTAAAGTGGCAACAACGATATCCTCTGGTTTATAGAAATTACCCAGCCATTGTTTATTGTTACGGATATCTTTTTGCCAGGTGAGCAGTATACCAAGACAAAAGAAAAGAATGGTTGCGATAAGTCCATTTGCAAAAGCAAATTTGTAACGCTTAAAAAACTGAATAAAAAAGAAGCTGCAAAAGGCCATAAGTGCTGCAAAGAAGACGATCCACCAGTTTGTATCAGAGAAATGAAATTGTTTCTGCACGATTATTCCAGCGATGAAAGGCAACAGCAGTTTAAGGAATGGAGTTTTCTTCCAAAAATAGGTACGGTACGGAGTCATACCGGAAATTAAACAGGCCTGGTGAAACAGCCAATATTTTTTTGTATGGTCAGGCGAGCATTTTAGACAAGTAAGCGATCTGCCCCAGGTGGTAGATATTATGCTCCATCATTCCATTGATAAGGAAACGAAAGTTATATTTTCTAAAATCTACTTTTTCTTCCAGAAAGGAATCCTCCTTTTTCTTTAATAAGGAAATTATCTTTTTATGTATCGCTTTAAATTCTGCCAGCCCTTTTTTCCAGGTATGTATCCTGGGATCTATTTTCCGCCAGTCGAGTTCTTCAGCAGCAGCCAGATCATTTACCGGGTCTTTTTCAATTCTCTTTAATGTAAAATCAGCCCAGGTGATCATGTGGTACAATATCTCCGCCAGAGAATGTTCTGTTTTGACTGGTTTTACATATACTTTTTTGGGATCCACTTCTTCCAGCAGTGTATAAGCGGCCCTTCCAAACCAGGGTTCACCAGTAGTTATGTTATTGATCTTTTCAATGATGGATAGTATTTCAGCATTCATGAGGTGAAGCTATAAAAAATCAATGAATGACACCTGCCTTTACTGTTCTTTCCACATAGTGCCGGTACGATATCCGCTGCGCCCTGCTTTGCAACCATCCGGGGTAATTAAAAATAGAGAAGGTCATTTGCTGTACCACATCATTTTTATTCTCTTCAAATACCTGCAGGGCTTTTTGATATTCCTGTACTTTACTTTTACTGTCTGTAATGTAAAAGCACCGGTGGAGACAGTGTACTAAGGCCGTTTCAAAAGGATGTTTCTTTTTTCGTTTATAAAAGTAAGTGTAGGTGGTTCTGTATTGTGCATCAAAAAGCTTCGAGTTGTTGAGACAATAAGTGATCAGCAACAATAGTACCTGGGCCACTGATAATTGTTCTTCCCTTGTGCCATCTTTAAAATACGTAATAGCTCTTTTTGTAAAATAGAGTGCATCATTGTATTGTTCCAGTGCAAAGCTGGCAATACCAAGTGAGAGATTGACCGTTCTGTTCATATCGGCATTGAGGAGCGGCTCCCATTGCTGGTATTTAGCTTTCATAAAGCCCATTAATTTTTCTACTTCACTATACCGGGCCGTTTTATTATAGATCTTATTAAGAGCAAGATATTTGATCGCTTCAAAGTTGGCCCGTTGTACCGGTTCCGTTATCAGGTCATTACAGGGATCATTAAAAGTATCAGTCACATAGTCATAATCCCCGTTTAAAATGCCGGTATAATTGACCATGTACATCAATTCCACGTAGTATTCGCCATTGGAGCTGATGAAGGCAGGTTTCTTTTTCCAGTAGTCCAGTAACTGCCGGATCAGTTGCAGTGCTTTGGGTATTTCGTTCAGTAAGTAGAGCAGCGTGGCTTTATTGATATAGTAATAATGGCGAAACCAAAAAGAGGCAGAGTCAACTGCCTTGTTGTATTGTTCTACCTGGTTCAGAAGGGTAATGATCTTTTCTTTCAAGGGGGCATCAATATCGAAATGTGCTTTTCGTTTCAGCAGTATGGTTTCGGCATAGGTATCCCGCAATGTTATAAGGTCTGCATACTCCAAATAACTGATCGTATTACTTTTAAAAAGGGAGTGCAGTTCATCATATTTAGTATGGACGCTGCTGAATAATATCATTTTTTCAAATTCTGTCTTCAGCAGATTGAGCAGGGCGAAAGATTCAGTTTGTCTTGCTTTTTTTACTGCCTTTTTCCAGATGGTATGTGCTTCATCTAATAATCCCTTTTTTCGGTAAATGCGGATCAGCAGTATCTGGTCATAAATTTCCTGGCTGATATTGGTGCGGCTGTCATAACTGATAACGGCCCTGCAAACCAGCTGTTGCAGGTAGTGTTTTTGAAAAGCAATATTCTTTTTAGTAAGTGATGGATGAAATTTCTTAAGGATCGAAGCTTCATTATAATTTTTTTGCGAAGCGATGGCATCGAAAAGCCGGACATATTTCTTTTGCTCTGAAACGCCGGTACTGATGAAGTTTCGTTTAAAGTACGTCTTTTCACTGGTGCTAAGCGAATGGATCAATTGCCACAAAAAGTTGGAGGTTGTTTTCAAAAAGACCAGTTATCAGGTTAAAAATGAGTGTGGATAAAAATAACAAAATGCCTTGATATAACAAATATAGGAGGCAGGTAAATTTATATAATCAAATTATAGTCAATATATTATATGGAAAATTGAATAAAATTATAGCAATGTAGGCCAAAGTTTTGGTGAAATTAGAATCATTATGGCCCTGGTGTCATCCTAATTTTATTCCATCAACCAGGAGCGTTTTTTCAACAGTTCAATTGAATAAAACAACTTAAACCAACTGCGGGGTCTTGTCAGGACCATTAACCATTAAACCTGTTATCTTAATTCGGAATGAATTAAGATAGCAGGTTTTGTTTTTACTGTTAACTGCTCAAAAAGAATTCACAGGTCTTGATCATGTGCTGTATAAGAAGCAAAATTCACGTTTTTCACCCCCTTTCCAACCATATTTTACTCTCTTGTCGAACCCGTTTTTCCCGGTTATTTTTACTTTTTTTCCGGGTTTTTTTTCCAGAAAAAACACGCATTCTCCTGAGAATCCACGCAATACGAATATATTTAATTCATAATTGATTGATTAAGTATATATTATAAGCTCCATTTCCCTTTTTTCGAAAATAGCTTTAGGGTGTAATGAATTTCAATCACCCGAAAAAAATTAAGGCTATGTACAAAACTCAAACAAAATCAGTAAGAGCCGGTAAACTTGTAAATACCGAGCATGTAAACATTGTAATCAGTAACTACAAAAAAGAACGCTGGGCGCACAATTCGAAGCATATCGGTAAGGAGGATTCTCTGAGTGTGTGGTATAGTGTGGAAGAGCTGGAGGATTTTCTTGAAAAGGTAAAAGAGTACGGAGGAGATGGCATTAAAATGTACTTCGGTGCTTATGACCAGGAACATGCTCCTAAGCCTCTTTATGCAGACAGGCAGACAATTGTGCTGGTGGCAACAAAGACAAAAGAAACGGCTAACGGAGAAATAAACAAGGACCTGTATATCTCCACAGAAAAGGAGAATACGATATTGGCTTATAATGCCGGAAGACTTTGCCCTCCTCTTTGTCAGCAAGGTGAAGATTTTGGAGGTATCGGAATTACCATCGTTGACAAAGGAGCAGAAGGACTTGTAATTGTTTAAACAGGTGTGTTTAATGGTTCAGCAAAAACCTCTCTTTCAAGAGAGGTTTTATTTTATATATTTAAGCCTAATTAACCTGAACATGCCTTCTTTACCCATCTATTTCTACTTTATTGCATTAAGCTTTTTCGTAAGCCTTTTAGCATATTCAGATACCCGGTACAAGTATTTAAAACTATTTCCTCCTTTTTTGTTTGCAACACTAGTGGCAGAATATGTTGGTTCATACCTGTATGACATTGGAAAGAATAATCACATTATCTATAATTTCTTTACGGTTATTGAATTTTGCTTTTATGTTTTTTTGATCAGTATAATTATTCATGGGGAGAAAGCAAAAAAGATTATAAGAATCTCCGGGGTTGTTTACTCTGCAATTGCTTTGGTAAACATTATTTTTTTTCAGGGTATCTGGGCCTTTCATACAGTAACTTATGCATTAGGTTGTCTTCTTATAGTAGCCGTGTGTATTTATTATTTCTATGAATTATTCCGGTCTCCAAGATCAGTAAGGCTGGCAGTTGATCCCGCCTTTTGGATATGTTCTGGATTGTTGTTTTTTTATTGTTGCGGATTTCCTCTTTATGCATTTATTAATTTCTGGGCCAGGTTCAAATGGGTGATCTCAAATTTTGAGAAGATTTTCAATATCTTGAACATATTTTTATACTCCTTATTCACCATAGCCTTCTTATGCAACAGAACCCGGAAATCTATTTCGTCAGCATCATAGGTATCATTCTCGGGCTTTTGCTGGTCGGGTTTATTGTTGCCACCTTGTTTTTGTATCAGCGAAGACAAAAAAAGCAAGAAGAAGAAATGGTACGTATGAAAGATAAATATGAAAAAGAAGCCCTGTTGTCCCAGCTCGAGATCCAGGAAAACACCTTTAAGGCCATTGCCCAGGAACTGCACGACAATATCGGGCAAATGCTTTCTGTAGTCAAGATCACCCTTTCGGCCCTGCCGATGGAAAAGGAGCACCCGGCACAGGAAATGGTCGCTAATACACAACAGGTACTTCATAAGGCGATGGCCGACCTTTCCAATCTTACAAAAAGTTTGCATACTGAACGGATCACTGATCTCGGGCTTTCAGAATCTATCCGGTATGAATTGGTGGCTATTCAAAAATCCGGGATAGTGAAAGTAAATTTTACCACCGAGGGGTATGAGTATCCATTTGATGAACAAAAGTCAATCTACCTGTTCCGGATGTTTCAGGAAACGCTGAATAACACACTAAAACATGCCAGGGCTACCGAGTTAAACGTGAGCCTGAAATACACTGATGAAAACCTGACCATGTCGATACAGGACAATGGCGTTGGATTTGCCGTAGATGAGAAAAGGCAAAAAGGTGCACCAGGCAGTGGTGTGGGTTTGCGAAGCCTGTATAACCGGTCCGGAATAATAGGTGCAGAAATTACAATTGATAGCCAGCCGGGAATTGGTACTTCTGTGGTGATAAAGCTACCTTTGGATGAAGTATAATTTATGGGCAAAATAAAACAGAAAATTACTGTTGCCATAGCAGATGATCATAGCCTGCTGCGTACGGCACTGGCAAGGCTTGTTAGTACCTTTGACAATTACAGTGTATTATTTGAATCCGGAAATGGAAAAGAACTGATGTCGAAAATACAGCAGCACATCATTCCGGATATTGTAATGCTGGATGTAAATATGCCTGAAATGGATGGGTTTGAAACGGCACAATGGCTGAATAAAAACTATCCGCAGATCAAGATACTGGCCTTATCGATGCTTAGTGATGAGCGAACAATAATTAAAATGTTCCGGGTGGGTGCAAAGGGCTACCTGTTAAAAAATACCGATCCGGAAGAATTGAGAAGTGCATTGAACACCCTTATGGAAAAAAACTTCTACTTATCTGATTTTGTTTCTGAAAAACTGGTCAGCGGACTGAATTTCAGCAGCGAGACAGAACAAAAAGAAGTGGTATTGAATGCAAAAGAAAAAGAGTTTCTCCGCTGGGTCTGTACCGAGCTATCCTATAAAGAAATTGCTGAAAAAATGTTTCTCAGCCCCCGCACCATTGATGATTACCGGGCCTCGCTTTTCAACCGGCTTAAAGTGCATAGCAGGGTGGGCCTGGTAGTATATGCTATTAAGAACGGGATCGCAGAAATATAACACTCTTACTTACTCAGGTACATACTTCTGTCCTTATACAATTGACGGAAGTAGGGATCCCGCAGATCTTTAATGAAACGAATAGCTTCCCCGGTTGATTTCATTTCGGGTCCCAATTCTTTATTTACACCAGGAAATTTGTTGAAACTGAATACCGGCTCTTTAATTGCAAAACCATTCAGCTTTTTTTCAAAAGTGAAATCCTTCAGCTTGTGCGTACCCATCATTATTTTGGTAGCCACATTCAGGTAAGGAATCTGGTATGCTTTGGCAATGAACGGGGTGGTGCGGCTGGCCCTGGGGTTGGCTTCTATAACATATACTTTGCTGTCTTTGATAGCAAACTGTATATTGATAAGCCCTTTGATCTTTAATGCCCGGGCGATCTTTTCTGCATACTCTTCCATCGTATGAACGATCAGCGGTGTAAGATTGAAAGCTGGTAATACCGCATTGCTGTCGCCGGAGTGGATACCGGCCGGTTCAATATGTTCCATCACACCCATCACATGAAAATCATCTCCGTCAAATATGCCATCTATTTCTGCTTCCTGGCAGCGATCCAGGAAGTGGTCTATCAGTATCTTATTTCCCGGTAAGTGTTTTAATAAACTCACCACCGCTTTTTCCACCTCATCATCATTCAGAACGATCCGCATTCTTTGGCCGCCCAGTACATAAGAAGGGCGCACCAGCACCGGGTAGCCTACCCTGTTGGCCACAGCAATGGCTTCATCCACCCCTTCGGCAGTACCATATTCCGGGTAAGGAATTTCTAATTCTTTCAACCGGTCGCTAAAGCGGCCGCGGTCTTCTGCTATGTCCATACTATCGTAAGAAGTACCAATGATCTTTATCCCTTTCTGATGTAATTTTTCTGCCAGCTTCAGGGCCGTTTGTCCGCCAAGCTGTACGATCACCCCTTCCGGTTTTTCATGCTCAATTATTTCCCACAGATGCTCCCAATACACCGGCTCGAAGTAGAGTTTATCTGCCATATCAAAATCTGTACTCACGGTTTCAGGATTACAGTTCACCATTATGGATTCAAACCCGCATTCTTTAATGGCAAGCAATCCATGAACACAGCAGTAGTCGAATTCAATGCCCTGTCCAATACGGTTAGGACCTGAGCCCAGTACAATGATCTTCTTTTTATCAGACACTTTGCTTTCATTACTATTGCCTTCTTCGAAAGTGGAATAGAAGTAAGGGGTCTTTGCTTCAAATTCTGCAGAGCAGGTATCCACCATTTTATATACTCTTGTTATGCCCGCGGCTTTTCGTTTGTTATATACATCTTCCTCATCACCATGTTCGGTAATGCGGCTGATCTGCTCATCACTAAAGCCATTTACTTTGGCTTCCCTTAATAATTCAATGGGAAGATCGGCCAGGTCGTATCTCGCAATTTCTTTTTCTATATGGCAGATCTTTTGAATCTCATATAAAAACCAGCGGTCAATACCATTTGTGGCTTTGGAAATAGTGCCAACTGAGATACCCGCCATCAACGCATCCTTGATGCGGAAAATGCGGTCCCATTTCGGTGTTTTTATATATTCCAGCAGTTCATCTGCATGCATCAGGCTTTTGCCATAATAGCCTAATCCTACTGCATTGTTCTCCAAACTCTGACAGGCTTTTTGTATGGCTTCGGTAAAACTTCTGCCAATGGCCATCACCTCACCCACACTTTTCATTTGTAGCCCAAGTGTATCATTAGCTCCTTTGAACTTGTCAAAATTCCAGCGGGGGATCTTTACGATCACATAATCCAATGCCGGTTCAAAATAAGCAGAGGTTGTTTTAGTGATCTGGTTTTCTAATTCATCCAAATTGTAACCGATGGCCAGTTTGGCAGCGATCTTTGCAATCGGATAACCTGTTGCTTTACTCGCCAAAGCCGATGAACGGCTTACCCGTGGGTTGATCTCAATAGCAATGATCTCTTCGGTATCCGGGTTCAGTGCAAACTGTACGTTGCATCCGCCGGCAAAGTTGCCCAGGTCCCGCATCATCATGATGGCAGTATTGCGCATTAACTGCATGGCCGTATCACTCAACGTCATGGCTGGTGCCACGGTGATGGAGTCGCCGGTATGCACACCCATCGGATCAAAATTTTCTACCGTACAAATGATGCAAACATTATCAGCCGCATCACGGAGCAATTCGAGTTCAAATTCCTTCCATCCCAGCACGGCCTTTTCCACCAGTACTTCATGTATCGGTGATGCCTGCAGGCCACGGTTCAGCGCTTCATCCAGGTCGTTTTTGTCATGTACAAAACCACCACCCGTGCCGCCCAGGGTAAACGAGGGGCGGATCACCAGCGGAAAGCCGATCTGCTGCGCAAACTCTTTGCCTTCCAAAAAGGAGTTGGCCGTTTTTGCAGTTGCTACCGGTACACCCAGGTATATCATCCACTGCCGAAATTTTTCCCTGTCCTCGGCTTTATCGATCGCTTTGATGTCCACACCGATCAGCCGCACATTATATTGTTTCCAGATGCCCAGGTCTTCGGCTTCCTTGGCCAGGTTCAGCGCTGTTTGGCCACCCATGGTTGGCAGTACGGCATCTATTTCATTTTCCTGCAGGATTTGTTCAATGCTTTCCACGGTCAGTGGTAAAAGATAAACCCTGTCGGCCATCATTGGATCTGTCATGATGGTGGCAGGGTTGCTATTGATAAGGATCACTTTGATTCCTTCTTCCCGGATGCTCCTGGCGGCCTGTGTGCCGGAGTAGTCAAATTCACAGGCTTGTCCGATAATGATAGGGCCGGAGCCGATAATAAGAACCGATTTGATCGAATTGTCTTTTGGCATTTTTTGTTTTTAAGAAGTGGGGCAGCAAACGTTATGAAAAAACAAATTGCGCAAAACTAAGGGAATGCAAGGGTTTTGACAGACGGAAAAGACTATTTTTTTCCAACATCTCTTAGAAAGACTTAAAGGGCTGTGGTTTTGGAATTTTCCGGTAAGAAAGGGAATACTGATCGTCGTAGATATTGATGTTTGCAGCGGTTTGGCTGGTAATGGCCTGTCTGAAATCTTCAGGGGAGTTAAAATATTTTTTTTTGGAAAAATCGTCAGTGATCGTCTTTACTATCAATGTATCGTTGCTCCGGTTGATCTGGGCCACATAATACACCCGTTGTTTCCGCATGTCCCGCAGCTTACTGTTTTTGCGGGGTTCTTCAATAAGGATGTCTGCCACCACATTCATATACCAGGTATCGCCAATTTTGGAAGTGAAGCCGGTAAAGTAGGCCGTGTCCGGAAGAATGATATCGCCTTTAATGGCTTTACCATACCGGGTGATGCTGTAAACAGAATCTGTTTGCCGGGAAATATCCAGCGCTTCAATACCAAAGTAATCGCTGCCGTCTTTTACAATACCATACCAATAACCAAACAGGGTGGAGTCCACCGTTTCTACCGGCTTTCGCTCCAGCGCCACCGTTGATTCAAACGGGCATGCGTACAAGATGGTACAAAGTGGCAGCAGCCACAGCAGCTTTTTCATGTTAATAAAAGTGGAAAAGATACAAACATTGATGCGAATAGCCTATACCTTATAAGTAGTATAGTCTCCTATACTTATTTTTGCTTATGCGGTTAAAACTCTTAGTGTGGATGCAGATTATTTTGCCGGGGTTGTATTTACAGGCACAGCCCCCTGCTTATCCCAAAGGATATTTTCAAAACCCGGTGGGCCTTCCGATGGAACTGTCGGCCAATTTTGGTGAATTACGGCCCAACCACTGGCATATGGGGTTAGATATCCGCACCAATGCCCAGGAAAACCTGCGTATATATGCCGCTGCCGATGGTTACATCGACAAAGTAGGCATCCGGCCACAAAGTTTTGGCCGGTTTATTATTATCAAACATCCCAATGGTCTTTCAACACTGTATGCTCACCTCAATGAATTTTACCCGGAGCTGGAACTATATGTTACAGAAGAGCAATACCGGCAGGAAAGCTGGGCCGTAGAGCTGGATATTCCCGGCAAACAATTTCCGGTAGACAAAGGAACCTTTATTGCTTATAGCGGAAACACAGGCGGATCGAGAGGGCCGCATTTGCATTTTGAGATCATTGATACCAAAACAGATAAGCGGCTAAACCCTTTATTGTTTGGATTTCCAATACAGGATAATATACCGCCTTCGCTGATCCGCCTTGCAATGTACGACCGTAGTAAAAGCATCTATGAACAGGCGCCACAGTTTTTTACACTGAAAAATACAGACAGCGGTTATATCATTCCCAAGGTGCCGGTCATTGTAACGGGACTGAACAAAATAAGTTTTGCCCTTCAGATGTATGATAAATCAGGCGGCGGTGGTAGTGATAACGGGGTGTTTGCTGCCCGGCTTTACCTGGATGATGAACCACAGCTAAGTTTTATGCTGGACAGTATTGACTATGATGAGACGGCGTACATGAACGCTCATATCGACTACAAACATGATTTTAATGGTGGTGCTTACCTGCAACATCTTTCTCAATTGCCGGGTGATAAAGGGATAGTGTATAAGAAGATCAGGAATGACGGGGTGATCCATCTTACCGACACTCTGGTGCATTATATCAGCATTGATGTAAAAGATGTGCAGGCTAATACATCACAACTCAATTTTGCGATTCAGTATAATGACAGCCTGGCAGCATTGATACCGGCAAGAACGGGCTTTGCCAAACTGGCGCCTGACCAGGTAAATGTGCTGGAGAAAACTGACTTTGAAATGTATTTACCGGAAGGATGCTTGTATGATTCCGTACCAGTTTATTATTACCGGGATAATGCAGCATCGGCTTACAACACCGTAAGCGCCAAACACCAGGTAAACGACGCCTCTTACCCGGTGCATAATGATTTTACGGTTCGTATCAAACCCAATAAAGCCATACCCGATGAATGGAAAGGCAAACTGGTGATCCTGAAAAGTGGTAAAGGCAATACCATAAAAAAAGCAGAATGGGCCGGGGGCTGGCTCACGGCTAAGTTTAGCGACTTTGGCAGCTTCCAGGCCTTTGCGGATGTAATAGCGCCATCTGTAAATGAATTAGGCAGGGGTGATACGATCGACCTGAGTCCGGCTTCCCGGATCGTGTTTACACCAACGGATAATTTCGGGATAAAAAAATTCCGGGTGGAACTGGACAGCCAATGGATCCGGTTTACTAATGATAAAAGCCGCAACTGGATCTATCAATTTGATGAACGATGCCCTTATGGCATCCATCATTTAAAAGTGACAGCAGAAGACCTGGTGGGAAATGTAACTACAAAAGAATGGTGGTTCAAACGAAACCCGTACACCCCTCCGCCACCCAAAAAGAAAGCATTGAAGAAAGGAAAAGGCAGCAGCAAAAAAACGGCGGTGAAAAAGAAGACCACATCGACAAAAAAACCAACTACGAAAAAGAAAAAGTAATTCTTCTCAAAATCATTTTTAATCCTGTTAATCTTAGTGCTGTATTATGATAACATTGAAAGAAGGCGATAAAGCTCCTGCATTTTCTGGTACTGACCAGGATGGTAAGAAGATCTCACTTGCAGATTACAAAGGGAAAAAACTGGTATTGTATTTTTATTCAGAAGCCGGCTCTCCTACTTGTACTATTGAGTCGTGCAACCTGAGAGACAATTACTCCCTGCTGAAAAAAAACGGGTTGGAAGTGGTGGGAGTAAGCCCGGACACTGAGGCGGTACAAAAGAGATTTGAGGTAAAATATAAGCTGCCCTTTCCGCTGGTGGCAGATACCGGACACGAAATAGTGAAGAAGTATGGAGTATGGGATATGAAGAAACTCTTTGGCCGGGAGTATATGGGTGTGCTCCGAACTACTTTTATCATAGATGAAAAAGGTATTATCCGGAAGATCTTTACTAAACCAAAGAATAAGACCCATGCAGAAGAAATACTGGCAGCTTTGAAATGATCTCTCCGGCAAAAAATGCCTTTTTCTCCATACCTGCCAGCACTATAAAAGCAACCTTCCCGCCGGTTCAACCGATTAAGAGGCTGTTACCAAAGCAGCTTTTATGAAATTTATTTTAGTACTTACCACGTTCGTTATCAGCATTTATGGCTCTGCACAGGATAAAAAGCCGGTAGAGATATTCAACTCTCAAAAAGTGATCAACGCCAATACCACTGAAACGGTAGGAAAAGGTAAAATGGAATTCAAGGTTACACACAACTTTGGAGATGCAGCCGGTGATTTTGGGGGATTAAAAAACTTCTTTGGACTGGACAATGCTGTGGATATACGCATTGCCTTTCAAACAGGAATCGGTAAAAAAATGGATCTTACTGTTGCCCGTTCCAAAGGGGCCGGCAAGCAACAACGATTATGGGAATTGGGATTGAAATACCAGTTGCTGCAGCAATTGGAAAATGACCCCTCTCACCCGGTATCACTGGCATTGTATGCCAACCATGTGGTAGCATCTAACACGGCCACGGCCACACCTAACCAGGACCATAGTTACAAAGGATTTTCTCAGCGCAGCAGTAATGCTTTTCAACTCATACTGGCCCGCAAAATGGGAAAGATAAGCCTGCAGCTTAATCCAACACTCGTTACCCGTGGTTATACTATTTCCTATGATCAGAAAACGTTTTTTGCAATGGGTGGGGCTATAAGGGTACCGGTTTCACCTAGGGTGAACATACTGGTAGATTATTTTCATCCATTCCGTACACAAAGCAGCAAAGATTCTTTTTTAGTGAAGGAAAAGCTGGAGTTCTCCGACCCGTTGGGTATAGGGGTGGAGTTACTTACCGGCCGCCACGTTTTTCATCTGAATTTCACGAATGCTACAGAGATATTGGAAAACCGCTTTATACCCCGGACCGTCACTTCCTGGGGTAAAGGACAATTTCGCTGGGGCTTTACCATTTCCAGGCAGTTCACCATTTGGAAAGAGAAAAAGAAATAAGACCGTAAACCGATAGTGATGCAATGTCCATTGTCCCGCTGCCAGCGGGACTTTTTTTTGCAACGAATCGGGTCAGCTGTTTGTCTGATGAGCATGAAGGTTCGGATCAAAGAAAATTCCCGGGTGGCTAAAGTGGCAGCCGCTAAAATGAAAGCGACTAAACTGGCGATCGTTTTCGGAAACACTATTCACCTGCATAATACAACCAGGCAAGAATTTCTGCAGGATAAGCAATGGGTTTGTCACGAACTGAAGCATGTGGAGCAATACCAGCAAAATGGGTTTGTAGGGTTTATTACAAAATACCTTTTCAACTGGATGAAGAATGGCTATTACAATAATAAATTTGAAGTGGAAGCAAGGGAATGTGAGAATGAGGAGTCGCTGATTCAAAAGACGGAATTTACCTGATCACCCATTCCACTTCTCCAAAATCAAATTCTTCCTCTAAACTATGTTTTACTAATAACCTTCCGTTGGGTAACACCGTTTTCACTATTGCATCAAACACCCGGCTGCCTTTTCTGAATTTTACCAGTTCGTTCTTTTTATACAAGTGCAGCAGGTATTGTTTATAAATGCTGTCAAAACCCTCCTTTGTCAGTTCAGTGAATTTTTTATCCAGGATGACGCAAAGTTCCCTGGCCAGCACCACCGGATCATGCTCTTTGCCTGTTATTTGTTTTAGTGAAACCGGGTTGGGTAGTTCAGCAGGGAATATAGTTTGATTAATATTGATCCCTATTCCCACAATGGACCAATCCCAGGTACCGCCTCCGGACTCACCCACAGGGTCCTTTGGAAGGCTTCCAACTCCCGACTCTATTAAAATTCCACCAGCTTTTCTGTCCTGCCAGTACAGGTCGTTCGGCCATTTGATTGTTGCCTCGTCTCCGGCATATTTAATGAAAAGATCATGTACGGCCACCGCCACACAAGCACTCAGCTGAAATTGCTGTGAAAGCAACAGTGGTGCCGGGTCAATAATAATACTTAGTAAGATATTGGCTCCTTTTTCCGCAGACCAGGCTTTGCCCCGCTGGCCTTTGCCCGCTTTCTGCTCATGGGCAAAAACAGCCATGCCATGTTGTGTAAAAGACTGCCTGACTGTCTGCCCCGGAGGCAGGTCTGTCAGGTCTGCAGCAGCTATTTGCTGCCGGGCATAGTTGTTGGTACTGTCAACCGATTGCAGTTCAATGAATGGCGACCCGATGGAATGGTGTGTAAGGGGGTGTGGCAATTAATTGCTATTTTTGGCAAAGTAAACTGGTTTATGGTAAATAAGGCTATTTGATGCATCTTATAGCCTGCATCAGCCCCAGTACAAAACAAAAACTAAAATACTCAGATTATTTGGAACAACTGGCATCACTGACCAACCGCAAGAAAGGCCTGCCTGCCGGACAGGCAGGTGCAGTAAGGTTAACAAGAAGCTCAAAAATCATCAAAACCATCATTGCAGCTATCCAGGAAAAAAAGGGAGAGCATATTATTTCTCTCGACCTGCGAAAGATTAATGAAGCCGTGGCTGATTTTTTTATAGTGTGTGAGGCAAGCAATCAGCCCCAGATAAGGGCTATTGCAGAAAATGTAGAGCACCGGGTTAGAGAAAAATGTGGCGAAGACCCGTACCATCATGAAGGGTATCACAACCTGCAATGGGTGCTGATCGATTATGTAAATGTAGTGGTGCATATCATGCAATCGGAAACCAGGAAATTTTACCAGCTGGAAGAAATGTGGAGTGATGCGGCAGCAAAGGACCATGCTGAATAATGTTAAAAATGCTACATATTCAAACTTTTTAGAGTTATAATTATTTAAATAGGAGCACCAGATAAATACTAATATGTCAGATCCCAATAATAAAAACGAGAGCAGACCACCCCGTTTCCCTAATCGTCCGCCAGGTGGTGGCGGAGATCCCAACCAGGAACCTAAAAAAGGCCCCCGCTTCAGCATCTACTGGATCTATGCTATCATATTTGCTGTGCTGATCGGGTTTCAGCTTTTCAGTACCCTCTCTGGCAATATGGCCAAAACAACCGAGCTGGAATTCAGAAATATGATTGCAGCCGGGGATATTGAAAAATACACCATCATTGACAACCGCAAGGTGGTAAAAGTTTTTCTTACAGCCCAGGGCATAAAGAAGAATGAACCCAAGCTTAAAGAAGAAGGAAGGATCAGTGAAAAAGGGCCACATATGAAGTTTAAAATAACAAGTGGCGATACTTTTAAAAAAGGAATGGATGATTTCTACAAGGAAAATCCAACTGTTGCGAAAGTTCCAAGTGAGGTTGATAATGAAAGAGACTGGTTTGGTGGCATACTGCAATTTTTATTACCTGTTTTATTATTCGTGGGCCTCTGGATATTACTGATGCGAAAAATGGGTGGTGGTGCAGGTGGCGGAGCCGGGCCAGGTGGTATTTTCAATATTGGAAAATCAAAAGCCACCCTGTTTGATAAAGGAACAAAAGTGAACATCACTTTTGCCGATGTAGCCGGACTGGATGAAGCGAAAGTGGAAGTGATGGAGATCGTTGACTTTTTAAAGAATCCCAAAAAATATACGAACCTTGGTGGTAAGATACCAAAAGGCGCCTTGCTGATAGGCCCTCCGGGTACAGGTAAAACCCTGCTGGCAAAAGCAGTGGCCGGCGAAGCACAAGTTCCCTTTTTCAGCCTCAGCGGATCTGATTTTGTGGAAATGTTTGTAGGTGTAGGGGCCAGTCGTGTAAGAGACCTGTTTAAACAGGCAAGAGAAAAAGCACCTTGTATCATATTTATTGACGAGATAGATGCCATTGGCCGTGCCAGGGGAAAGAATGCTATGATGAGCAATGATGAAAGAGAAAGCACCCTGAACCAGCTGCTGGTGGAAATGGATGGCTTTGGTACAGATGTCGGTATTATTGTACTGGCAGCTACCAACCGGCCGGATGTGCTGGATACCGCACTGCTGCGCCCGGGCCGTTTTGACAGGCAAATAACAATTGATAAACCAGACCTGGTAGGCCGTGAAGCGATCTTCAAAGTGCATTTGAAACCGATCAAGATCTCGAAAACATTAGACATACATAAACTGGCAGAACAGACACCCGGTTTTGCCGGTGCAGATATTGCCAACGTATGCAATGAAGCTGCCCTGATTGCTGCAAGAAAAAATAAAGAAGCAGTGGACATGCAGGACTTTCAGGATGCAGTGGACAGGGTGATCGGCGGATTGGAAAAAAAGAATAAGATCATTTCTCCCGAAGAGAAAAAGATCATCGCCTTTCATGAAGCGGGCCATGCCGTATGCGGCTGGTATCTGGAGCATGCTTATCCATTGCTTAAAGTAACAATAGTACCAAGAGGTACTGCAGCTTTGGGTTATGCTCAATACACACCAAAGGAACAATACTTGTATAACGTGGACCAGCTGACCGACCAGATTTGTATGACACTGGGTGGCCGTGCCAGCGAAGAGATATTCTTTCATAAAATTTCTACAGGTGCCCAAAACGACCTGCAGCAAATTACCCGGATTGCTTACTCTATGGTTACAGTCTATGGTATGAATGATAAGGTGGGTAATATCAGCTTTTACGATCCGCAGCAGGAGAATGCCTTTACCAAGCCCTACTCCGACGAAACGGCTAAGATGATCGATCATGAAGTAAGAAAGCTGATTGATGATGCGTACGAAAAAACAAAGAACCTGCTGAGAGAAAAAAGAGGAGATGTGGAAAAGCTGGCCCATGCTCTATTAGAAAAAGAAGTGTTGTTTCAAAGTGATGTGGAATTGCTGATTGGCAAGCGTCCGTTTGAAGAAAAAAAACCATTGACAGATGAAACCCCGGTTGCAGATATTGTAGAAGGAACAGTAGCGGAAACGCAGCCTAAAAAGGAAGATGAAAAAGCAACAGGTGAACAAACCGGAACAATTGGTTTAGCACCTTCTATCTAATTGGTGATTATGAGCATTTCTCCATCAAAGGAAAATATTTTAAAAAAGATCCGCAAGGCGTTGAGTCACTCAACGCCTTTGCCTTTTCCGCAAAGTGAAGGAAATCAATCCGTATTTCATCCCTTACAACAGGAAGCAGAAGTGGAATTTGCAGAGCAGTTCACCAAACTGCAGGGTAAATTTATTTACTGCATCAACCGGCAGGAACTGGCATTTCAACTGAGCAGCCTGGTAAAAAAACAAGACTGGCAAAAAGTGTATTGCCTGGAAGATAAACTGATAGAGGCTGTAGCCGGCCAGTTATCCGAAAGGATCGTAAAAACGGACCTGGCGGGGTGTGATGTTTCCATTACCGGCTGTGAATACCTGGTGGCCCGGACCGGGAGTATTGTAATGAGTGCTGCACAGCCCGGTGGCCGCACCACAAGTGTGTATGCACCCATTCATATCTGTATTGCTTTTACCAATCAGCTGGTGTATGACCTCAAAGATGCCTTGCAGGCCGCAAAAGAAAAATACGGCAACCAACTCCCTTCGCTGATCACTTTTGCCACCGGCCCCAGCCGCACGGCTGATATTGAAAAAACGCTTGTTGTGGGAGTACATGGCCCCAAAGAGGTGTATTTATTTTTGGTGGAAGGCTGAGCTAAGAGGGAAAAGAGGAAAAAGAAAAAGAGGAGCTTTATTCACTTTACGCTTCAATACAAATTACTGTGAACCGGTTAAGCAAAATTGCGACAGGGGTATTCTCTTTTCCTCCTTTTCTTTTTTAATCTCTTAGCGTATCTTTAGCACATGACAAATCCAGGAGTATATCAGCTTTTCGTGTACGGATCACTCCGCAGCGGATTTCGCAGTCCCGTGTATGAGTATATCAGCC
>CAYUCU010000006.1:0-8370 GCA_964443345.1 uncultured Chitinophaga sp. | reverse complement strand
GGCGAAGCCAAAGTGAAGGGCAGGTTATACGACATGGGCAGCTATCCTGCAGGTGTGCCCGCGGATGAAGATAGTTTTATCATTGGTGAATTATACCAGGCAAAAAACGAGCATGAGTTCTCATGGGCAATCGGCCAGCTCGATGATTATGAAGGAGTTTCTGTAGAAGCGGATGAAATACAACTGTACCGCAGGGAGGTGACGGCCGTTCACATAAACGGGCAGATAACCAACGCCTGGATATACTGGTACAATGGTGATGTTAGCAGCCGGCCGGTGATCGTCTCCGGCGACATGATGGAATATTTACATAAAAAATAAAATCGCATGAAACCGGTCTGCATTCTTGTTTTTATTACCGCCAGCTTATTTCTTCAATCTTGTGAGTTTAGTTGTTCCGTTGGGGATAAAAAAGAGGATATAAAAGGAACAGCCGTGCTAAAAGAGGGCGCCAGGATTTATAATGATATTCAATTAAAGACAAATAAAGTAAAAGTAAGCAGGGCTTTCCTGGTACTGAAAGATGGTACCGCTATGCCAGAAGGAAACCTGGTTGATTTTTCACAACCCATCAAGGTAAAAATGGAAGTAGAAGAAGGATGGGTGGAAGAAAACGGAAAAGTATTGCTGGGCGCATCAGAAATGATAACAGCGGAAGACGGCACCGTGATACTCGATGAAAAAGATCTTTTCAGCGGGAAGTATGATGATGGCATATCAGCAACAGATGCAAAAGAAATTGGGCTAACGGCAGCCCTTACTTTGAAAAAAGATATGCCTCCGACCACAGTCACTGTTTCATTCAGGGTGTGGGACAAAAAAGGCGAAGGATATATCGAAGGCAGTTATAAACTATATTCTAAATAATTTTTTCGCAACAGCATCGCTTCAGAAAACGCAATAGTGGTCCAAAAAATTTATTTCCTTTCCGATTTCCACCTCGGCGCACCCAACCATGCCAGCAGCCTTGAACGGGAGAAAATGCTGGTACAATTTCTTGATGATATTAAGAAAGACGCAACAGAGATCTTCCTGGTAGGAGATATGTTTGACTTTTGGTATGAATACCGCCGGGTGGTGCCCAAAGGATATGTCCGGCTGCTGGGAAAACTGGCAGAGTTGTCTGACGCCGGAATTGTAATGCATTTCTTTGTGGGCAATCATGATATGTGGATGCGGGATTATTTTCAGAAGGAATTAAATATCCGGGTCTATTTTCAACCGGAAGAAATTGAAAGGAGCGGTAAAAAATTCCTGATCGGCCATGGCGATGGATTAGGCCCCGGTGATCATGGATATAAACGGTTGAAAAAGATTTTTCGCAGCCCCATAAGCAAATGGCTGTTTGGCATTTTTCCACCCCGGCTGGGTATGGGACTGGCTAACTATATGAGCCGCCGCAGCCGGGCACAAACAGGGGCTTCAGAAGAAACGTTTCTTGGGGAGGATAAAGAATGGCTTATAATTTACTGTAAGGAGATATTAAAGAAAAAAAAGATCGACTTTTTTGTATTTGGGCATAGACACCTGGCTATTGATTATCGTCTCTTACCCGCCGAAGCCCTGGCGAATGAGGGTTTACCCCAAGCCTCAGCGAAGGAGGGTTTAACCGAAGCCTTGGCGAAGGAGGGTCCAACCTCCCGGTATATTAATCTCGGCGACTGGATCCGGTATTACACCTATGCGGTGTTTGACGGAGAAAATCTCGAACTCAAATCATATAAAGGACAGGAAGCAAAGATCATCCGCAATTAAATGAAACGAGTCTTCAACATATTGACCCTATTGCTGCTGCCTTTTGTACTAGCGGCGCAGCAGGATTCCAGCTTCCGGCATATAAAAACGATCAAAGGGGATATCGTTGACTTTACGGTAGACAATCTGGATAATATCTATATCATAAACAGCAAGAACCAGATCCGGAAAATAGATGCCAATGGTGATTCGGTAGCAGCATTCAATGACGTAAGAAAATTTGGCAAGGCAACATTTATTGATGCCTCCAACCCGCTGAAGGTATTGTTATACTACAAGGATTTTACCACGGTGGTGATGCTGGACAGGTTGCTCAATATCCGCAACAGTATTGACCTGCGTAAACAGAATATTTTCCAGGTAAAAGCGATCGGTCAGTCGTATGACAACCGCATTTGGATATATGATGAACTGGAGAACAAACTGAAAAAAATGGATGAGGATGGAAAGATATTACTGGAAACACCCGATTTCCGGTTCCTGCTCGGCAAATCCATTTCACCGGTTAGAATTTTTGATGAGAATAAGTATGTATACCTCTGCGATTCCATAAATGGTATCTATGTGTTTGATTATTTTGGCGCATTAAAGAACAACATATTGATTCAGCATTGGCAAAACCTGAAAGTTGTCGGTAATTTTATCTTCGGCTCCCGGTCAGATACGCTCTACCGCTATGAGATCAAAAACTTTCGCTATGATGGATGGAAAATGCCGGAGGAGCTCTCTCAAAGCAAGGCTTTCAACTTCACTTCTTCCCGCTTGTATGCCCTGAAAAATGATGCCATCGAAATTTACTCGTTCCGCTGATTGAGTAAGCCCCCGTTTTAGTTAATTCGATATTTTTGGACCATGAATGATTTCCTGCAACAAGTATGGTGGGGCAACCCCGTAAAGAACTACCTGATCATTGCCGGTATTATTGTTTTTGTATGGCTGCTGAAACGGTTCATTTCCCGCTATCTCGCCGGTTTGTTATACGGGGTGGTACATAAGATATGGAAAGACATCGACCGGAAATCTTTTATCAGCCTGGTGGTAAAGCCGTTGGGTTTTTTCCTGGCAGTGCTCGTTTCTATCGTGGCATTATACAAATTGAACTTTCCGCAGGAATTGAATGCAGACGTTTATAAGTACACCGTAAAAGAAATTATTCAATGCGCAGGCAATATCATTCTCATCGTTTCTTTTACTTCCCTGCTGATCCGTATTATTGATTTCGTAGCACTGATACTGGAAAAAAGGGCCAACCTCACCGCCGATCAGTCGGATAACCAGCTGATTGTTTTTTTCAAAGATTTCTTTAAGGTCATACTCGTCATCATTGGCATCATGCTGGTGCTGCGCTATGCATTTGGGTTAAATATTGGTGGCCTGCTTACAGGGTTAAGCATCGTTGGTGCTGCCATAGCACTTGCTCTTCGGGAAAGCCTGGAAAACCTGATCGCTTCATTCATTATTTTCTTTGATAAGCCATTTGTTACCGGCGACCTGGTAAAAGTGCTGAACGTTACCGGCACTGTGGAGAAGATAGGCCTGCGCAGTACCCGTATCCGTACGGATCAAAAAACATTTGTTACCGTACCCAATAAACAAATGGTGGATAGTGTACTGGATAACCTTTCATTACGTACACAACGTAAAGGGGAATTAAAATTGCATATTGAGCGGTCTGCTTCTGCTTCTCAACTGGAACAACTGGTGGCAGGAGTAGAGAAAATATTTTATCTCGATGAAATCGAGAACAGCACCGTTTTCTTAAATGATATCACGGCCAATTCGTTTGATGTGCAGGCAGAATATTTTACCCGTCCTATTGCAATTGAACAATTCAATGCATTAAAGCAGCAAATAAACTTGTCGGTAATAAAAACACTGGAAGAAAATAAGCTGGAACTGGCCGGTACTGCTGCCGAAATAAAAATAAGCGGGAAATCCGGTATCTAATAAGCCTTTTATCACCACCGAACCATCATCTTATCCAAGGGAAAAGAAGTACTGGACTGCAAAATGATCGCTGATCACTTGTTTATGTATTACAATGACTTCAGAATTTCAGCAAGTTCCATATCAAACAGGCCATATTTACCATACTCCACCACCCGCCCCATTTCTTTCCCGTTTTTCATTATAATAATCGTCGGAACATTTTTGATGTTCATCGCTTCAGCCAGGTGGCTGAGTGTTTTCTTTTGCCTGTCCACACCCAGCAGGGTAACACGATCTTGCGGAAAACCGGCCGCATCCAGCAGGGAATAAAACTTGGGTATCACATTGTGAGAATCTTCACACCAGGTACCCATGAATACCACCAGCTGAATAGAATCTGCATTTTTCTTCAATCCTTCCTGCGCCGATGCATTGGGTGTGTAACCTTTGAGGTTGTCGGCATACCATTTAAAAGAAGTATCGCTTAATAATACCTCACGGGAGATGATACCTTTCAAACTTTTTTCATTGGGCCGTTCCACCAGCACCTGGTATTGATTCTGAGCAACGAGTGTGGCGCTGCCCAAAATCATTCCGATAAGAACCGTTGTAAACTTTCTCATAATAAAAATAAATAGATAGCAAAAGTAAAAGGCTGCCCGCCATCCTTCAAATTTTATTGTGGTCAGGCGGGGTGCAGCCAAATGATGAAAGAAGAGGTGTTAAAGTTGCAGGTAGACACAAGACCACAGGTGATAGACCAATGACCTCAGCAGGTCGCTTACTATTATAATGTAATTTGTACTTTGGAAAAATTACTATGGTTTGTCATCTTCTCATAGATTCGCCTTCAGCTCCAGCAAAAAGCCTTTTATTTTCTCTAAGGATTGTATCAGGGCAAATTTCTCTTCAGCCCTTCCCGCAGGGTGCTTTGCATTGTTTTTTTTCAAATACTCTTTGGCGCCTTCGATGGTGAATTTCCGGCGGCGCAGCAAATCATAGATCAGCACCAGGTTTTTGATATCTACCGGACGGAAAAAACGGTCGCCTTTCCGGTTCTTACGGGGTTGCAGAATATCAAACTCTGTTTCCCAATAGCGGATAAGGGATTGATTTTCCCCAAACATAATGGCCACTTCGCCTATAGCGTAGTATTGTTTTTTAAAAAGAATTTCATCTTCCGGAACCCGCAGCAAATCAGCATCAGGAGCTGCATCCTTCAGTGATTTACGGCCTCTTTTGCCGGCAACAACTGACGGTTTAGCTGCAGCTGTTTGTACAGCAGAAGCTTCGGCAATAAGTACCTTTTCTTTTTTGCCTGTTATTGCTAAGCCGGCACTTACAGGTACAGCATCAGCAGGACTACCAGCCTCCCCATCAACGGAAGCAAAATCAAAAGTAATTTGTGCAAGTGATTTAGTCATAATGATAATGCAAAGGTAACAAAGCCTTCACTCGGTAAACTGCCTTTTTAATTAGTGTGGAAAAATAGAAAAAACAGAGCCGGTTGTACTGTATTGGCTAGTAGCTCACAGCTTTCTTAATCAAAACTCTGGTTACTTGCCGCCGCTTTTTTCAGCAACAGGTCAAACTGTTCCGGGGTCAGGTCATTATAGAAGAAATAGATGGGATCAATTTTTTCGCCGTTCTTATGCACCTCGTAATGGCAATGTGGCCCGGTGCTTTTTCCGGTGCTGCCTACCCAGCCGATCACTTCACCCCGCTTTACTGCCTGCCCGCCTCTTACTTTCACCCGTACCATATGGCCGTATAAGGTTTCATAGCCATAACCATGATTAATGATCACATGATTACCATATCCATTGCCCGTACTGCCCGCCGTAGTGATAGCGCCATCCGCAGTAGCATAGATTGGGGTGCCCTGCGGTGCAGAAAAGTCCAGGCCCGCATGAAACTTAGTGGTTTTATAAACCGGGTCTATCCGGTAGCCATAGCCGGAAGCAATCCGGTTCAGGTCTTTATTGCTTACAGGTTGTATGGCAGGAGTATGAGAAAGAAGCTGTTCCTTATTTTTCACCAGCTCCTGCACTTCATCATATGATTTTTTTTGCGCAGCGATCCGGCTGTTCAGGTTATTCAGCGTATTGGTAATAGAAGCCACCAGCTGGTAGTCTTTTATCCGTTCCACTTTGGCGATCTCCAGTTTCGTTTCCAGTTCTTTGGCCCGGGCACTATCCGGTATAGGATTAGCTTCAAAAATGGCCCGGTACACATTGTTATCCCTTTTTTCCAGCTCGGTCATTTGCTGCTGCACTGATCTTAGTTCATCTTCAAGTTCATTATAGTTATCCCGGAGCGCCTTATTCTGCTGCTCCAGTATTTTTTCTTTGGGAGAACCGATAAACTGAAAAGCCACATACGAAATAAGGGCGGCGGTAACCAGGGCGGCAGCTATAAAACCAAAGACACGCAGCAGCTTTACCCGCAACGGGGTTTCCAGCTTCTCGTAGCGAAGTGTGTTGGCGTTATAGTAGTATTTGATCTTCTTCATGGAAGCAAGCCTTAACCTGTTTCAGGCAAAAAATGCGGCCTGAATAATTTACCTTTGCCTTGCCAGCCGTAGCTTTAGCGAAGGCTGGCTTGTTATTAAAACAAGGTTGACAAATATAGCCCGATAAATAGCAAAAATCAACCCATTTTACCCGATAAATAATCCGGTAAGAAAAATGAGATAAATACTTATGTTAACAGCTTTTGTACTGCCCGAAGGCTCCTGTGAGTACACTTGTACAGTAGTAATTCTACCGGGCAATAAGGAAAAGTATTACAGTAGGTCACCATTCACTATTCACTATTCATTTTTCACTATATGACCAGCTCAGATATACGACAGGCATTTTTAGACTTTTTCAGTTCCAAAGGGCATACGATTGTTCCTTCAGCACCGATCGTGGTAAAAAACGATCCCACGCTGATGTTCACCAATGCCGGTATGAACCAGTTCAAAGATTATTTCCTGGGCAATAAACTACCGCCTTACGGGCGGGTGGCCGATACCCAAAAATGCCTGCGGGTAAGCGGCAAGCATAACGACCTGGAAGAAGTGGGAGTGGATACCTATCACCACACCATGTTTGAAATGCTGGGCAACTGGAGCTTTGGTGATTATTTTAAAAAAGATGCCATCGAATGGAGCTGGGAATTGCTCACATCCATTTATAAAATACCAGAAGACCGGCTCTATGCCACCGTATTTGAAGGAGATACAAAAGAAGGTCTTCCGGCTTCCACTGTGGCGCTTGCCAAATGGAAAGAATACCTGCCCGATGACCATATCGTATTTGGAAACAAGAAAGATAATTTTTGGGAAATGGGTGATACAGGCCCTTGTGGCCCCTGCAGTGAGATACATGTGGACTGTCGCCCTGATGAAGAAAGAAAAGAAACACCCGGCCACCTGCTGGTAAATAAAGACCATCCGCAGGTGATAGAAATATGGAACAATGTATTCATCCAGTACAACCGGAAAAAAGATGGAAGCCTGGAGCCCCTGCCCGCCACCCATGTGGATACAGGCATGGGATTGGAAAGATTAGTACGGGTATTGCAGGGCAAAACATCCAACTACGATACAGATATTTTTAGTGGTACAATTAGTACGACAGAAAAGATAACCGGAAAAAAATATGATTTTAGTGATACTAAGGCGGCGATTGCTTTTAGGGTGCTTGCCGATCATATCCGTGCTATTAGCTTCACCATTGCAGATGGGCAATTGCCATCCAATACGGGTGCAGGTTATGTGATACGCCGCATCCTTCGCAGAGCTGTTCGGTATTATTATTCTTACCTGGATTATAAACAGCCATTGCTTACGCAATTGGTGCCAGTGTTAGCAAAGCAGTTTGAAAAAGTGTTTCCTGAATTGCAGCAACAGGTTGATTTTGTATCAAAAGTGGTAAAGGAAGAAGAAGATGCTTTCTTGAGAACATTAGACAAAGGCTTGAAGCGGGTGGATGACCTCATTGGACAGGGAAATATTTCAGGGAAAGATTCTTTTGAGCTCTACGATACTTTTGGATTTCCATTGGATCTGACACAGCTGATTGCTGCAGAAAATAAGCTTACAGTTGACGCAGAAGGGTTTAATGCTGAAATGCAACAACAAAAAACCCGCTCCCGCTCCGCAGGCACCATCGATGCCGGCGATTGGATCGTTCTCAAAGACGGCTCCAACAAATTCGTTGGCTACGATTCCTTAGAAGCCAAAGCTTCTGTGTTGAAATACAGAAAAGTAAAAGCAAAAGGGAAAGAGCTTTATCAATTGGTGCTGGACACCACACCTTTCTATGCCGAAAGCGGCGGACAGGTTGGTGACCAGGGAGAGTTAATAATTAATAATGAAAAATTAGTAATTACTGACACTAAAAAGGATAACGATCTTATCATTCATTTTTCAGAAAATATTCCTGCAGATCTGTCCGGTGAGGTAATTGCCAAAGTAGATGCCACTAAAAGAAAAAATACCGAACTGCATCACTCCGCCACCCACCTCCTCCATGCGGCATTAAGAAAAGTACTCGGCACTCATGTGGCACAAAAAGGTTCGCTGGTAAATGATGAACATCTTCGTTTCGATTTTTCTCATTTTGCCAAAGTAACCGATGAAGAGATCGCTTCGGTGGAAGAACTGGTAAATGAAAAAATAAGAGAGAACATACCAGC
>CAYUCU010000005.1:0-61086 GCA_964443345.1 uncultured Chitinophaga sp. | reverse complement strand
CACAAGATTATAAACTGTTGCATTTACCCAGGTAGTATTAGGTTCAAACTCAAAATCAGTGGAACCTCCGGTAGGGTAAGTGATCTTATTCAATGCTCCACCACGCATCTCCGGCCATTTTGATTCCCGGTTCGCCCCCATCTTATAGGTATAAGTATTTTCCGTATAGGTGGGTATTAATGTAGTGTTTGTTGATACTCCATTATAGAAACCCCAATGGTCCTGGCCAAAAGAAAGCTGGCGGGGCACCAGTTCACTATAATAATTAAACTGGTAAGGCGGAACACTCTTGGTTTCATCGCAACTGTACTCTTGTATCTTATCCAGCTTAAGTCTTTTCTTATCAGAAGTAGTAGGAAGATTGAAAAGAACGCCTGGAAAAGGTGTTACATTATCTTCGAAATAACTATAGGTGAATTTGTATTTCTTGCAATTCGTTCCATTCCCTGCTGTATTCTGCACCTGAATCTCTCCTACTGTTTTAGCCTCTGTATTAGGGTCGTCACCCATTGAGTTGTAAGAGGGATTAAAATTACTCAGGTCCTGCCGAAGACTGCCCGGAGTAAAGACCACTTCGCTGGTAGAGGTAGTGATCTTAGAGACCCGCACACCCCTCATATAGTTTTTAACGAGAGTAAATTCTTTATCCACTATCTCCCCGCCATCTAACGGTTTCATTGAAATGATATAACTACTATATTTTTCTTCATCATACTTCAGGGTGATCGAAAAAAGATCATCTGGTGAAACCACTTTTACCAGGTACCAGCTGGAATAGGCAGACCCATAATTGGGTCCCACATTTGCATCGCAGGAACTGGTCACTTCCACAGCATCCACTCCGCCATTCCCGGGAGTTTGGTTTTGACCGAAATAATATTTTACACCATCCGGAGTAGTAATAATAAACCTGGTGATCGTATAAGGAGAAACAATAGGATTGGTTTCAATTTTAAGGTCTTGCTCCGGAACGATCACTGGCGTACGGTCATCATTAAAAAAGAATTTGCCGGAATAGCCATTAAAATTAAAAGTGAAGATATCTGGCTCCCCGTCCTTTTTGCCATCAGAAAAACGGGCATCATCTGGCACCTTGTTCCCGGGGCTTGTTGAGCCACATCCTGCATAACCGTCTATGAACAGGTACTCATTATATCCATAATCACTAAAATGTCCATGGGTCTGATTGCTAATTGCTCCAAATCCTCTTTCATCCACATTTCCCCTTACGGTACGGGTTATCACACCACCTGCATTCAAGCTCCAGCCAGCACCAACAGAACTGGCTGGTTCCATTACTTTCAGACCGGAAGCATGATAGCTAAGGCTTACAGGCAAGCTTATTGGTCCCTCCTTCACTGTATAGATCGGAATACTTATCTGCGGTGTTCCGGTTTGATATCCGACTGTATAATCTCCGTATTTACCTAAGGCTGCTGCATTGGGAGAGGAAATGCTCACTTTACCGAGCGGATTCTCATTCCCGCTCTGGCTGAATACTTCAACGCCTGTTCCTAAAAGGAAGAAACAAGATACAGTTAGTACTAATGAATTTCTTTTCACTTGTCTTGATTTGATTTATTTAAAATTATACCCCACCCTAAACAATATCGGTTGCGTCCGCGGCACCTGCTGATAACTCAAAAAATCCCACAGCAGCTGCAGCTTCGTCCTGGTGAAAAATTTGGTTTTGATAGGCACGGACTTACTTATGCCCACAAGGCCGCTTTGTTGCCAGCTGTTTAAGTTTCGCAATTCGCTGATGCTGTTGAACAGGCTGCGGTAGTTCGCTTCGTATCCGCCACTGAGCCAGAAGTTCCCTTTGATCTTCCAATCCACAAAACTTCGTATCCCCGCTCCCTGCTGTGTCAGCCTGATATTGTTCCAGCCACTGCCCCAGCCGAGTTTGTAGGAAGCACCGATGCCGATAATACTTTTATCATTCAGCTTATAGCCTACGGATAAACCCAGGTCACTTGTTACAGGAAAATAATTTCTTGCGCCCTGCGTCTGCACATTCGTTCTTACTTCCAGTCGCTGGAGAAAGGTTTTTGACTTTTGATTGTTTGGCTCAAATCCTTCCGGCATATTGGCATCACTGCTGCCACCGCCTGCTTTCAATATCTTATTCTTCAGTTCGTTCAATTGCGATTGTGCGGCCTGCATGTTTTGCTGAAACTGTTGTTGTGCATTCGGTCCGCCGGAAGCAATTTGTTGTTGTATCAGGTTGTTTACCTGCACCCTTGTTTGTAATCCGGCCAGGCTGTTTAAGCCCCCTCCTTCGGAGGGGGTTTGGGGGAGGCTAAATAAGCTCGCCAGCATACTGTTCTTTCTCAAAAATTCTTTAAAGGCCGGTATCTTTTGCAGCAGCGCCAATGCCGTTTCTTCCGCTTTCTTCGGATCACTGAAGATCTCTTTGTAGTTGCGCAGTGTTTCTATATAGTAATAGCTTTCCTTGGAAATCTTTTGCAGGTACTTGCTTTTGCCCAGGTACTGCAGGGCTTGTTCCAGTAATTGTTTCTTTCGCTCTTTGATGAACTGCTCCACCGCTTCCGTATTCTTCAGCTGTTCATTCAGTTTGGTGGTATTGGCTTTAGCTGTTGCCAGGGGTTTGATGATGTGGCTGTCGAGCTGTTGCTTTTTTTCGTCTAAGTATTTTACAGTGGTGGTCAGCTTGTCCCTGTATTCGTCATACTTTCCTTTATATCCATCGGCAACTGTTTTCCCTTCCTTATACTTTTGTAGTAATGCAGCAAACGTAAGCTGTCCATTCCCAAATAAGCGTTGCGCCGTTTCAGGATTTGTTTTTTCTAAAATGGTCTTGATCTTGCTTTCCCATTTAGACAATCGCTCCAGTGTCTTCTCTGTTTTGGAAGTAATGCTGTTATAATACTTTTCTGTTTTGGAAGACACCTGTTCCAGGTATTTTGCCGGCAGCGTGGTAAGCGTAGTTTTCATACTATCGCTTTGCTGCGGCGAAGTCACTTGTCCAATTGTTTTATCAGCCAAAACACTCAGCAAAAAAAATAACACCATTCTCAACAGCATACTGGTCCTTTTAAATTGGTTCACTAATGTGATGCTTAATTTTTAATTATTACCACTTATCCTTTATAATATTTATTCACTAAGAGTATTCCCCTAATTATTCAGCGCTATTACATTCTCATTTGCTGTAATCATTAATTACTCAAATTACCTTCTTTCATTTTACACGGCTACTGCTATTTATTAGTCGTGTCGTATTTTGTATAACTGTGACATAAATTGTAATAACTGTGATATAAACCTATGCAAAGGCTATAATACCGTCCGGAGAAAAAAACGTTTTAAAAATGTTTTTTCCTGAAAGAGTCAGTTGTTTTCAACAACCCGTTGCTATTTCCTTTATTTTTTGATGGGACTGAACTTGTTGCAGAACGCAGCAAGTATTTTTAGATGACGATGCAAACATAAAGACTTGTTTGCAATCAGCAATACCCTATTTATGGTATTTTTTCCGAAGGACCCTGTGGGTGGCCGGGAACCTGCCTGTCGGCAGACAGGGAAAAGAAGACAGGAAGAAAATCAAATTATTTCTCGCAAAGACGCAAAGGAGCAACGGATGAACTATAGAAATGTATTTCTTTGCGCCGCTGCGCCGTGGTGAGAAAAACCCTTCCATCTTTGCGAGACATACAAAACCTCACCACTACGTCATAATCACCCAAAACAATCGACTCTCGACTTTCGACTCTCGACTTTTGACTATCGACTCTCAACTTCCAACTACCGACTCTCAACCATCCCCTGCTTATTATACTTATTCCTGTACTCGATCGGCGTCAGCCCCGTCACTTTTTTAAAAATAGTGCGAAAGGCCTTGGTATCTGTATAGCCCACATCAAACATCACTTCAGTAATATTCTTCCGGCTCGTTTCAAAACTTCTTTTTGCCGCTTCCATTTTCACCCGCTGTATATATTCCACCACCGTATTGTTTGTGGCTTTCTTAAAACGCCGTTCAAAACTTCTTCTGCCGATAGCACAGGTATCCGCCAGCTGGTCCACGGTCATCTTATCAGAAAAATTTAATTCGATAAAATCCTGTGCCCGCTTTATCCCCTCATCCTCATGGCCCCGCTGCCCGTTAAACATCATAAAGGCATTTTGACTTTCCCGGTCAATCTCAATAGCAAAATATTTGGCCGCCAGTATCGCTGTGGCACGGTCCGTAAATTTTTCTACTAAATATAATAACAGATTCCAGTACGAATTGGCACCGCCGCTGGAATAGATGCCCTGTTCTTCTGTCACAATACTTCCATCCACCAGTTCCACATCCGGGTACATCGCTCTGAATTCATTGGCAAAGCTCCAGTGAGTGGAACATTTTTTTCCATTCAGCAGCCCCGTATCCGCCAGTAAAAAAGCGCCGATACACAGTGACGCCACTTCTGCACCCCGTTTATACTGACCAATGATCCATGGCACCAATGCCTGGTTTTGTTCTATCGCCTGTTTTATATCCCCGCTCAAAGCAGGAATAAAGATGAGGTCAGTTTCTTTTACTTCACTCAGCAGCGCATCCGTATGCACAGAGAATAAACGGTTCTCCAGTTTTACTTCCCTGTTAGCGCCAACTAATTGCACCTGGAACAAGGCCGGCTTTCCTGCCGCTTCCAAAAATTGGTTTACCGCGGTAAACATATAACGGGGATCAGCTATCGCTTCCACCACCGCCAGTTCCGGAACTAAGATGGATATATGTTTCATACTATAAAATTAAGTAAGTCCCCTGTCGCAATCAACCCTTTGAATTGTCGTTTTTGCCGACCATCAAATCGCATTTCTCATTGTAGGTTTGTTTTATAATTAAAACACATGGAAAAATATACCATTGAGAAGGACATCTCCTGCTACCGCATCAAAGCCAGCTCTTTTCCCGAAGGTGTGCTGGCAGCGCACCAGCAACTGCATGCCCTCTTTCCTTATTCTGCCAACAGGAACTATTATGGTATCTCCCGTCCCGAAGGCAAAGGAGTGATCGCTTATTGGGCGGCAGCAGAACAGTTGCCCGGTGATGTGCCCGGTGTACCACTTGACATGTTCATCATTCCAAAAGGACAATACACCGGCACCGATATTCCCGGTTTCAGAAAAGATATACCGGCTATCGGTCGTACGTTTCAGCAACTGCTTACCGATCCGCAGACAGACCCAAATGGGTTTTGCCTGGAATGGTATTATAATATGGAAGATGTGCGGTGCATGGTAAAATTGGGTAGTGTCTCAGTTTGAAAAAAGGCTGTCTTTAAATACCCTGAACCAGACCTGCCTACCGGCAGGCAAGTAGAAAAATAGAGACATAGGTGAACACATAGCTATGTGCATTTCTATTGTTAGTCTATATGCCTATGTGGTTCAAATTTATTTCAAACTGAGACGCTATCTAAAATTGGCAGATAATATATAATTATAGTAAAACACTATGACACAAATTAATTCATACCTCACTTTCAATGGTAATTGCCGGGAAGCAATGACCTTTTATAAAGAATGTCTCGGTGGCGAACTGGCATTGCAAAAAATTGGCGAATCACCATTAGGAGCGCAATTGCCACCGCAGATGAAAGAAAACATTTTACATTCCACCCTTATAAAGAACGGGCTGGTGCTGATGGCTTCAGATATGGTGGGCGAAGAAGGGCTGATAAAAGGCAATGCCGTTTCCCTGATGCTCAACTGCAGCAGTGAAGAAGAAATAAAAACGGCTTATGCTAAACTGTCAGAAGGTGGTAAGGCCACCCATCCGCTGCACGATACTTTTTGGGGCGCCATTTTTGGCGACCTCACTGATAAGTTTGGAAACCAATGGTTGCTGCACTATGATAAAAGCACCAAAAAATAATTTAGCTTTAGCCATAAACTAAAACCAACGTAACATGAACTTTTTGATCAGCATTTTAATCGGGCTCGGCAGTGTTGTCGCACTCTTGCTTATCATCGCCCTGCTTGTAAAAAAAGAATTCCGGCTGGAAAAACAGGTCACCATCAACCGGCCAAAGCAGGAGGTATTCAACTATCTCAAACTGCTGAAGAACCAGGAACAATACAGTGTGTGGGTAATGAGGGACCCGAATGTAAAACTCACCTACACCGGTACCGACGGAACTGTGGGCGCCACCTCTGCCTGGGAAAGCAATGATAAAAATGTAGGCATTGGCGAGCAGGAAATAAAAAAGATAACAGACGGCGAAAGCGTGGAAGTGGAGATCCGTTTCAAAAAACCATTTGAGGCCACCAACCAGGCCCTCACCACCGTAAGCACTACCGCAGGCGGACAAACAACCGTTTCCAATACCTTTTATGGAAGAAATAAATTCCCGATGAACATCATGAACCTGATGATGGACCGGCTGGTGGGGAAAGATATGCAAACCAACCTGCAGAACCTGAAGAACAACCTGGAAAAATAAGTACCAACCATTTTTAATAACATTAGTATGCAACAAAAAAAAGCACCGGCAAAAACAGTGGATGAATACCTGGCGGCATTCCCGCCAGCCACCAAAAAGATACTGGAGCAATTGCGCAAGGTGATCAAAGCGGCAGCGCCAAAAGGAGAAGAAGGGATCAGCTACCAGATGCCCGCCTATAAATACAAGGGCGTGCTGGTGTACTTTGCTGCATACGAAAAACATATCGGATTTTATGCAGCACCAACCGGGCATGCTGCTTTTAAAAAAGAACTGTCGGTTTACAAAACTGGTAAAGGCTCTGTGCAGTTTCCGTTAGATCAGCCATTCCCATTCGACCTTGTTACCAAAATTGTAAAATGGCGGGTAAAAGAAAATGACGGTAAAGCAGCAGGCGATAAAAAAGAAAAGACAGCAGCCAAACCGGCAACATCAAAAAAGCCAACTGATGAAGAACAGGTAAAAGCATGGATAGCAAAACTGGAACCGGCAGCAAAAAAAGAAATAGAAGCCGTACGAAAGATCATCAAAGGCGCTTCATCAAAATTGATGGAACGGATAAAGTGGAATGCGCCCAGTTATTATTATAAAGACGACATCGTCACCTTTGGCCCTTACAAAACACATAAGCTGCTGCTCGTGTTTCATCATCCGGCTGTGGTAAAGATCAGGTCCGCATTGCTACAGGGAGATTATAAAGACAGGCGGCTCGTTTACTTCGACGGGCTGAAAGCGGTAAAAGACAATGCAAAGGAATTAGAACGCATTATTACCGAACTGGTAAAAACAATTGATAAGAAATAGAGCACAGCAGGAAATCATTTAATAAAATTCAAAACAAGCGTTATGCAAAAGATAGCACCCTTTCTGTGGTTTGATGGAAAAGCGGAAGAAGCCGTTCATTTATACACCTCCGTATTCTCCACTGCGCCTAATGGTAAAAATTCAAAGATCATAGGCATCAATCATTGGGGAGAGGGGACCCCTTTTCCAAAAGACCAGGTGATGACGGCAATTTTTGAACTGGAGGGTCAGCGATTCTATGCATTTGATGCGGGCCCGCAATTTAAATTCACAGAAGCCATTTCCTTTTTTGTGAACTGCGAAACACAGGAAGAGATCGATCATTTTTGGAACAAACTTACTGCAGATGGCGGGCAGGAAAGCAGGTGCGGTTGGCTGAAAGATAAGTTTGGAGTGTCATGGCAAATAGTGCCACCAATACTCGGCCAGTTGCTGGCTGATAAAGACCGGGCAAAAGCAGGAAAGGCCATGCAAGCTATGATGAAGATGAGTAAAATAATAATTGCGGACCTGCAATAACCGGCAGCAGGATAATTGTATATGGCAAAAAAAACAGCCCCGTTAAAAAAAGCGAAAGCGGCAACTGTAAAGAACCCTGTTGCTGACAGCATCGTATTGACAGCAAAGCAATTTGTAGAACGGATGAACGCCCTTCGGTCTGATGAAGAACTGAAAAAGATACAGCGCTATTTCAAATCCGGTGAAGGCCAGTACGGCGAAGGCGATATTTTTATGGGCGTAAAGATGGGACAGTTGTTTGCACTCGCCATTGCATATAATGGAATGCCGGTAAGTGAAATTGAAAAACTGCTCGAAAGCCCCATACATGAAGTAAGGGCCGGTGCCATAAGCATCATGGACAAAGAATCGAGAAGTAAAAAGATCACAGAAGGCAGAAGAAAAGAATTTTATGACTTGTACATGCGGCGCCACGACAGGATCAACAACTGGGACCTGGTGGACCTGGGCTGTTTGTACATGACGGGCAGCTACCTGTTTGATAAACCCCGTGCTGTTCTATACAAACTGGCAAAGTCGAAAATTATCTGGGAGCGGCGCACAGCTATATTAAGCACCTGCTATTTTATCCGGAAAGGAGATCTTGATGATACGTTTAAGATAGCAATGCTGCTGGTAAAAGATAAAGAAGACCTCATCCACAAGGCAACAGGATGGATGCTGCGGTTTGCAGGAGATAAAGACCCGAAAAGATTATTGGCCTTTTTGGACCTTCATGCCGCCACCATGCCCCGCACCCTGCTACGCTATTCAATAGAAAAATTGAATGCCAGACAAAAGGCACATTATTTGGGAATGAAAAAAGCAGTGTAGCTTATTTATAAAACATAAAACTTATAATATGGAAAAGCTTCAGTTCAACACCCGCATCAATGCCCCGAAAGAAAAAGTATGGAATGCCCTTTGGGAAGACGCTTCCTACAGGGCATGGACCTCGGCCTTCATGGAAGGTTCCTATGCAAAAACAGACAATTGGAAAGAAGGCACCAAAGTATTGTTTCTTGATCCCAAAGGCAGTGGTATGGTTAGTATGGTGGCCGCCAACAAGCCCAACGAATTCATGTCGTTCAAACATATCGGCGAAGTAAAAGAAGGAGTGGAAGACACCACCAGCGAAAAAGTAAAAGGCTGGGCCGGCGCTTTAGAGAACTACACCTTAAAAGATGCCGGGGGAAAAACAGAACTCACCGTGGAAATGGATAGTACCGACGAGTTTAAAGAGTACTTTCAGAACACCTGGCCAAAAGCACTGGAAAAATTAAAAGAGATAGCGGAGCAAAGGTCCTGATAACGATATAAACCAGCCAACATGAAAAAGATCAATATTATTTACTGGGTAGTAACCATTTTATTTGCCGGCTATATGGTGTACTCAGCTGTGCCCGGCATTCTGATGACGGATAAAACGGTTGCGGGATTTACCTGGCTGGGGTATCCCAAATATTTTATACCAATGATCAGTTGGGCGAAACTGGCCGGTGTGGTTGCATTACTATTGCCTGTAAAAGGGTTTAAAAGTATAAAAGAATGGACCTATGCAGGATTCTTCTTCGATCTTGCCGGTGCCCTTTATTCGGTGTATGTAATGGCCGGTTTTATACCTGATCTGTTGTATATCTTCATCCTGCCGCTTATCTTCTTATTTATTTCCTATTTCCTCTGGCATAAAACAAACCGTACCGTAACAGCATAATATACTTTTCATTTAAATAACGTAGTATGAAAGCAGCCCCTTTTGTTATAGAAAGAACCTACAATGCTCCGGTTGAAAAAGTATGGAAAGCACTTACAGATAAAGAACAAATGAAACAGTGGTATTTTGACCTGGGAGACTTCAACCCCGTTGTTGGTTTTGAATTCCGGTTTTCCGGCAAAGGGCATACAGGCGAAGAGTACCTGCACCATTGCAAAATAACAGAAGTGGTAGTGGATAAAAAACTATCCTATAGTTGGCGGTACAATGGTTATGAAGGAAGCTCACTGGTGCATTTTGAATTGTTTGCCAACGGTGATAAAACAAGAGTAATGCTCACCCATGAAGGATTAGAAACATTCCCAAAGAATAATCCGATTTTGCCAAAGAAAGTTTTTCCGAAGGCTGGAACTATATCATTGGTACAGGCCTGAAGGAGTTCGTGGAAAAGCCTGATTAAACAGCATTATGCAGTATCTTTATTACTAAACAATAAGGATATGAAAGCCCTTTACGTTCTTCTTTGTTTTTCTATCATTACCGCCTCCTGCGGCAATAATAATGCAGATCAGCCCGGTGCTGATGGTGATAGTATCCCGGCAGAGAACACTTTTTCCTGGGAAGCTGCCTTAAACGACTCATCCGGAAGACTGGAAATGAGGAAAGTGGAAACAAGTGGCCTGGATTCACTGACCGTACCTGTTGTGATTAATTTTATTAATACCGGCAACCCCAATATCAAACTGGAACTGGTGAAGACCTCCGGCGATACCCTCTACCTGAAGATCGCCGATGCTACCTATCTCACCCAGCGAATGGGTTCCACCGGGCCCACCATGTACCTGGCCACTGCTGTGTATAATCTTACAGAGATACCCGGCATCCGGTATGTCAATTTTGATTTTGAAGAGGGCGACCATGCACAACCCGACACCTTTTCAAGAGAAAACTTTAAAGATGAATAACATTCCTTTCGTCAAGTATTTTGTGCAACTGAAATAAACTGTTTGCACCGGCTGTTTCGGCAAGGTAGCTTGCTTCAAAATCACACATCATGAAACAGCGCATTTTACCAATTGCCATCCTCTTCTTCCTGGTCAGTTGTATCTCCCTGGCAGCCTTTACCGGCAAAGGCAGCGAAAAGAGATCCGCCGGTCTCCCTGTTGATAAAACGGGTTATAAATGGACACTACTTACAGAGAATGCCTTGTTCAAAAAAAGTTACAACTTTCAGTTATTCACCCACAATGACCAGCTTTGGGCATTTCATCCTGATGGAAACTATTATTCTGCGGATGGAAAGCAATGGGTAAAATCTTTATTGCCCAACAGTATTAGTAATCTTGCCTTTTTAGATTATATCCAATTCAACAATTCTATCCTTGGTCTTGGTCATTTTGAAGGCAATATTGAAAAGTATGCACTAAGCACCACTATAACACAAACCACAGATCTTAAAACATGGCAAACAGTAGCACCGAAAAGTAATTTACCGGAACGGTTCTTCTATCACCCGGTTGTTTTCAGGAATAAGATCTGGATATTTGGCGGTACTGCCGATGGCAATCAAAGTTTTGATGATGCCTGGAGCTCTGCAGACGGAACACAATGGACAAAAGAAGCGGATGCGCTTCCATTTGGTAAAAGAAACGGTCAGAATTTTATTGTTTTTAAAAACAGGTTGTACCTGCTTGATGATGATGTATGGGTTTCTGATGATGCCATACACTGGAGCAAAGTAGTTGATAAAATAACCGATGCCACCTTGTACGGTTTTACACCTGTAGTATTTGATGATAAGATCTGGCTGCTGGGCTGTAACCGAAATGGCCAGTTTGCCAGTAAGTTATATGTAAGTGATGATGGCCGCAACTGGCAGGAGCAGGATGCCCCGTGGACACCGAGAGGTGGAATAGCTGCCACTGTGTTTAATGGAAAATTATACATGACCGGCGGAAAATATGGTGGCTTTAAAAAAGGGACCACAGAAACAGAATTTGTGTACAGTAATGATGTGTGGGTGCTGGAGAAAGTAAAATGAATGCATTATTGAAAGAAAAAGTGGCTGTCTCAGAATTAATTACAACACAGAGATACAGAGAAACAGAGTTACACAGGGAATCGATTTAAAAAGATGGATTCTCTGTGAAAACTCCAACCCTCTGTTACTCTGTGTTTAACAATTTGCCTTTTAAGACAGCCTCTTTTATTTTACATTTATTTCTTTTCAGCCCGTCACTTCGGATACTTCTCCACCTTGTTACTGATCGGCTTCACCGTTCTCAGATACGCATAAATGGCTTTCAGGTCTTCCTCTTTCATTTTGCCATACATATACCAGGGCATTATAGAATTTTGCCTGCCGGGTTTTTGATTCACCACGGCATCAGAAGAATTGTTTTTGAACTTGGCTACAAACATCTCCTCCGTCCAGCTACCAATACCGGTGGCAGAGTCGGGTGTAATATTAGCAACCGCCACTTTCGTCATCGGAAGATCAAACACAAATCCACCGGAGAATACTTTGCTGAAATCAGGTCCCTGCGGTCCCATAGGTGTATGGCAGTCTGCACAGGCAGCCATGTTAGCTACATACTCCCCGTATTTTACTTTATCGGAAGGGTCAGGCATTTTATTTTCTTCGATAGTACCAGCCGGCAGTGGGCCAAACATACTGGCAGGGATAAAGAATTTCCGTGGCGGTACTGTTCCTTCAATTGATTTTAATGATCGTATATAAGCCACTACGGCAAGTACATCTTCTTTTGCCATTTTACTGTAGTGCGGATAAGGCATAATGGGGAACAACGTGTCGCCTTTCTTATTGATACCACCAGTCATCGCTTTAATGATCTCGGCATCCGTCCAGTCTTTTAGTGCATAAGGGGTGATGTTGGGTGGCGTTACTTCTCCCGGAACAGCCTCCGCTTTGCCAAAAGGAAATCCGGCACCGCCACCTTCTGTTCCCGGTACCACCGGCATGGAGAACAGGCTGGTATCCCTTTTACTGTGGCAGTCGATACAAACGGCAACCCGGGTGGCAATGTATTCACCCCGTTCCAATACTTTTTTTACGGAGTCGCCGCTGTCTGCCGTTGGCGTGGATGATGATTTTTTGTTGTTGCAGGAAGAAAAATAAATAATGGAGGTAATGGCTGAAAACAGCACAGCCAGTGCTAAAAGCTTTCTCATGTTAGTTAGGTTTTGTGGTTATTGATTCAGGCATAAAAGATAAAAACCTTTTGCGTCAAAAAAAAGAAATTTTAGTACAAAAAAAAGCAGGCCGGTTAGAAAACCACCTGCGTTACGCCTTAATATGCTTTTACGCTTAACATGAGAAATCGTTGCTGCAATGTGTGGTGGGGAAATTTGCTTTTCTAAAGTTACAGCAGTTATTTTCCTTTTTATTTTCTCATATACCCGGACATGAAATTTCCTTACTAAAAAAAAATGGGTTTCCCATATCGGCTTTCAGCACCGCTTATCCATAAAAAAGCCACTCTTTAAAAAGAGTGGCAATCAGAAACAGGCTATGACCTGCTAAAGCCAGGACACCTTCAATCCTTCACAGCATCACAGCCGAACAGTGTACTGTTCCATTATTAAAAACTACATTGGTATCGTCTATTGTTTTATAAAGGTCCGGGTACCGGTACCAAAGCCCGGGTTGATCACATTCCAGGTAACACCGGTAGCATTAAATGTGATATTGATCACAGACATGGTACCAAAATCTGTTGGTTGCGGCGGACATACATAGGTATTAAGTGTTGTTTCCACCATGATCACTGTTGTATTAGGACTCACCCCGGCGCCTCCGGGATTCTTTAATTCATAAACACCCTCTGCCAGTTTGGTGATATAACAGTTAATGCCGGTTGCCGGACGCAGGTACGTTCCTGCCCGGTTTACGGCACTGGTAACGCTGGTCACCGCCACCAGCCTTGAAGCGGTTGCCTCAAATCCATTGGCATTTGCGGCACTGAAGGTTACCACATACAAACCTGGCTGGGCCGTATTCACCGGGTTAGATGTGGGTTGTATATCTGTTATGGCGCCGGTAATATCATCTTTTAGTTTTGCGCCGGCATCGGTATAGGTGCCGCCGGTTGGAATGATCACCAGCTCTTCTCCTTTCAGTGTTATCTCGGGGAAACTTACTTTTACCGGCTTGGATACACCTGCCGTTGTTTCCTTTTTGCAGCCTGTCAGTAACAACAGTGGCAGGGCTGATAGTATTGCTATTTTGATTATCTGTTTCATCGTTGGGTGTTTTTAAATTAAGAATCAGTTTTGGCCGGTTGTATTTACATCCCACCATACTTTGTCCGATACCGTTTTTTGTGCCGGTGTATTGGGATTGCTGGTAATTTCAGAATCCGGGTACAATAAGCGGGTTGGGAATTTGTTTCCAATATTGCTGGTGGCAGATACAGTGAAGATATCAGGGTAGCCCGTCCTTCTCCATTCTGTCCAGGCTTCAACATTTTCTGAACCACAGAAGCTGGTCCATTTTTGAAAGATGATCGCTTTCACTTTTGCTTCCAGAGTGCCGGCTACCGGAAAGTCAATGGCTGCCTGAGAAGCATAAGTGTTGAATTGACCTATAGATAATCCCCAGCTTAAAAAGGACAAGGCGATACCATCATAATACAACGACTCTGCATCACCTGTTCCCCAGCCTCTTGCCACTGCCTCTGCCTGCAGAAAATAACTTTCTGCCTCGCTGATAAATATTACTCTTGCCGCCGGCCCGCCGGGGCCACCCACTGCTGCGCCGGGTTTGGAGAACTGGCGGTCATTTAGTGATGCGGGGTTGGGAAGATTTCTTCCATTGCCCTGCACGATGCCGACATGATTGCCGGTATTAGGTGCTGCGGTTGCTCTTCTGTAAAAAACATCAGCCCGCGGATCATTCAATGCCAGCAAAGAGCCCAGTGCTGTTTGACTGGCCAGAATATTGAACTCACCCACTGAAGCAATATGTGCAAACAACGGATGCTGATTGAATGTGGCATTACTAAATGGTACCGCTGCCTCATCGCCCTGGTCAATGAATTCATCTCCTGCTGCATACATTGCCTGTATGCCTGCTTGCGCCACCGTAGGGCGTACATACGCCTGGCGCAGGTAAATTTTCAGTTTCAGTGTATTGGCAAATTTTGTCCACTGGTGCATATCGCCGTGATAAAAGAAATCATCAGCACCGGGATGTGTGGTGCTGGCTTCATCGATCAATGCCAGCCCATCATTCACCAGTTTTATTAATCCATCATACACTTCCTGCTGTGTATCGAACTTTGGTGCTATCACACCTTTTCCGCCCTGCAATGCTTCTGAAAAAGGAATGTCGCCATGCAGGTCTGTCATTATTTGAAAAAGGTATGCCTGCATTATTTTTCCAATAGCTGCATAGTTTCTGTTTCCATCTTTGGTGGCTTCCTCTATTATATACCTAAAATCATTCAGCGGACCAGCATACATATTTATCCATTGCCTGTCGAAGCTGCTGCTGGTGATGCTGTACTGATCATAGGTTTGAAACTGGCTTCCGGTAGGTCCCTGCGTCCATACCTGCCCCCAGAATCCGCCCAGTACCTGGTAAGGGTTTCCCAAATTATAGGCAGCATAACCTAATGCGGTTGGAAGCACCAGGTCCACGGTGGCCTTGGTAGGATTGTTCGGGTCCACATTTACATCCAGGTAATTTTTTTTGCAGGATGTTGCAGACAACAACAATGCTGCTGCCACGGTGAATTTTATCAGACGTATCGTTCTCATAACTTACTTTTTAATGTTTATTAAAATGATATCCTTACGTTAGCACCATAGTTTCTCAATGAAGGAATGGTACCATATTCAAATCCCTGTACATTACCTGTTCCAAATGAGCTGGCTTCGGGATCAGCATATGTATTTTCTTTTGGTGTTTTCAACCAAAGGTTCCTTCCGGATATTCCTACAGTCACCCCTTTTATTCCTTTGTTCTTAAATAAACTGGCGGGCAGCCGGTAGGTAAGAGAAGCTTCTCTTAGTTTGATAAAGCTGGCATCCACCAGGTGCTCCATTGCTGTGGGTGAGCTGAAAGATGTCCAGTAATTCTCTGCATTCTGAACAGGTGTTGTATTAGGAACGAACTTTCCGTCCGGCATCCTGATCACACTGCCGGGCACTACAAACGGAGTTCTGTTATTATATAAGGTACGTGGATCGGTACCTACAAACTCCTGCAATGATTTTGTCCTGGAAAAAAAGACACCGCCTTTTCTTGCATCAAACAAAAACGATAAAGAGAAATTTTTATACGAAAAACTATTGTTCAGTCCGGCCAGGAAATCCGGCTGCACATTCCCCTGTATCTTAGCTACCGGGTCGGCAATGGGATAACCTGTTGTTGCATCTACTACAATATTTCCATCCGGGCTTCTTAAGAAGGAAGAACCAAAGAAAGAGCCATACGGCTGGCCAACCTGTGCCACTACGGTACCTCCCGTAAATCCTCCGAGAGCTAATTGTTCTGTACCGGGGAACAGCTCCACTACTTTATTCCTGTTGCGGGTAAAAGTGGCGGTCACATCCCAGGAGAAATCTTTATTCTTCACCGGTGTGCCTCTTAATAATAGTTCTATTCCTTTATTAGTGATAAGACCTGCGTTCAATGTTTGCGTGGTATAGCCTGAAGTGGCTGCAATCGGAACGGTAATGATCTGGTCTTTACTTCTGTTGGAATAAATGGTCCCTTCAAATGTTATCCTGTTATTGAACAGTCCCAGTTCCAGCCCGGCTTCATAAGAAGTGGTTATTTCTGGCCTGATACCCGGGTTGCCAATTATATTTCCCTGTGTAAAGCCGGGAATACCATTCAATGGGAAGTTTACTTGTGAATTCAATTGTCCGTCTGTAACCGTTCCGGTGATGAATACAGACTCCAGCAAATAAGGAGCGGCATCATTACCCACCTGTGCGGCACTGGCCCTTACCTTTCCATAAGAAATAAATTTCGGCATCTTGAATGCTTCGCTGAACACAAAAGAGCTGTTCACACTGGGATAAAAGAAATTGTTTTTGCCTTTAGGCAAAGTGGATGACCAGTCGTTTCTGCCGGTAATACCCAGGAACAAATAATTTCTGAACGACAGGTTTATGTCGGAGTACACACCATACAGGCGGCGGATACTATAGAAATTGGTGGAAACCGGTGGCTGTGCAGAATTGGCCAGGTTATAATAAAAAGGAATAGTAAGAGAATTGATCTGGCTGAACTGGTTGTCAATATTCCGCTGTCTTATATTATGGCCCAGCAATACACTCAGTGCCAGATCTTTTGTCAGGTTTCTTTTTGCTGTGGCTATCAGGTCGGAAGTGAACTCCCGGATATTGATCGTTGTTTCTGAATAGCGTCCTGCAAAATTATTTCCGGCATTCTGGCTGTTAGGATCGATCACTCTTTTGGAATCGATTTGTTTCCGTTTGTCGCTGGATACATCTGTACCCACCCGCAAACTGATGTCCCGCCATTTCACCGGTTTAAATCCTACCTGCGCATTACCCAATATCCTGTCCATAACAGAGGTATAGGAGTCTTCTCCAAGAATATACCATGGGTTCACGGTGTAAGCACCGTAATAACCATTCAGGTCGTTGAATTTATTTTTGTAATCTTTTAGCTCAAGTAAAGAAATGTCTCTTGGCGTTTGTAACACCTGGTCGTAGGGAGAAGATCCCTGTCCCTGTACCGACAGATCTCCTTTGGCCCTTATATAATTAATACTGGCAGAGCTGTAGAATTTTTCGGAAAGATCTGCCGTGCCGGAAAGTTTTACGGAGTTGCGTTTGTAAGAAGTGCCGGGCATTACTCCTTTCTGATCTACGTTATTAAAAGAAAGGAAGTAGCTGCTCTTTTCATTGTTTTGTGCAAATGAAATGTTGTTGGTCAGTGTTCTCCCGATATCAAAAAATTCTTTTACATTATTCTTCAGCCCTATATAAGGTTTCACTCTTTGTGAATCACCGATCTGTTGTCCCCAGGGTTTTACGGCCCCGTCAAATCTTGGTCCCCAGCTGAAGTTCTCTCTTGAGTCAGGAGCACCTTGTCCGCCCTGCCCGTATTCATTCTGGTATTCGGGTAGTTTTAAAATAGATTCCAGGTTATAAGAAGTGCTGAAAAGTATCTCTGACCGTTTTCCTTTCAGACTTTTTCCTGTTTTAGTGGTAATGATCAATGCACCATTTGCAGCACGGGTACCATATAAGGCGGCGGCGGCCGGTCCTTTTAATAAAGTAACGGACTCTACATCATCCGGGTTAATATCATTGCCCCGGTTGCCGGCGTCCACCTGGTTATTCAGGTTATCGCCTGCATCTGTTTGTGAGTTATCAATAGGGATACCATCCACTACTATCAGTGCCTGGTTATTACCTGTAATAGAAGAGCCGCCCCTGAAAACGATACGGGTAGAGCTGCCCACACCACCAGAACTGCTGGAAATCTGCACGCCGGCTACTTTGCCCTGCAGGGAGTTTAATACACTTCTGTCTTTCCCTTTTGTCAGCTCTGTATTATTAATGGTGGATTGAGCATAGCCTACGCTGCGGGCTTCCCGCTTTACGGCGTTGGCTGTCACAATTACTTCCGTCAGTTGCTGTGCGCTTTCTTCCAGCGTTACGTTGATGGTATTGTCACCGGTCAATTTTGTTTCAACCGTTTTATAACTGACAATTGAGAATACCAGTGTGGCATTCGAAGACAACCCGGACAGTGAAAACTCCCCCTGGGAATTTGTTTGTACCGTAGTGTTGCCTCCTTTTACACTTACAGAAACACCCGGCAGCGGTGCTCCGTCCTTTTTGTCTGTTACTTTTCCCGAGACCGTTCTTTGTGCAAGCACTAAAGAATAGCCCGCAATAAATAACACAACAGTGAGTAGCAGCTTTTTCATAATGTTAATTTTTTCTGAAGAATCATTTCTATTTCCATTAAGCAGGACAAAGCGCTGCTTCATTGTGCTACAAAAAATCCGCTGTTTATAACTGAAGCATGAATAATAGATACCGAACCATGACAGGAGCTTTTCCATGAAAAAAAAAATATCCGGTGATAGCAGCAGTGTCATTGAAGTGTAACAATTGCCGGAATTTGCGGTCGTGATACGAACAGTTGTTTCGTAATAAACAAGTCGTATTCCCGTTTACATTATTATGATACTATCATACCGCTTGTAAGTATATATTTCCGGGGAAACAAATTACGAACCACCAGACAGCGAACAGAACGGCGGTATTGTCCTAACCATACACGTAGCTACACATGAACTACTTTCTAACCGGCGTAAATTATTTTCATCACAGCTCTAACCGCTATGACAAGGGACACCTATTTACGCATACTATTCATCCCGCTCCTCGGAGTGTCGCTTCCGGCCATTGCCGGGTTGGTGACCTATACTAACTATACACTGCTGCAATTAGCCGCAGCCCATTCTTTTTTCATACTTACTTCCTTTACCATTTGGGCGGGCAGTCATTGGATGCACCGGCGTTTTCGCCTTTTATTTCCATCTAATGCAAACCCATTCATTAAGATCATTACTGTTTGCACCGCCTCTTCCCTTTATGGGGCCAGCATTGGTGGTTTTTCATTTTTAGCATGGCTTAAAGCTTCCGGTGAAACATACAGCAGTGATACCATGTGGAAATTCATACTGCTGTGCATCCTGGCAGTCACTGTTTTTACACTCATCTATGAAATATTATTTCTTACAAATGAACGGGAAAGAGATACCCTGCTGGTAAATGAAATGGGCCGGGAGTTGTCGCAGGCAGAATTGCTGGTATTGACCAATCAAATGGACCCGCATTTTGTTTTTAATTCCCTCAATGCGATGAATCACCTGATTCTTAACAACCCGATGCAGGCGCATTTATTCAACAATAACCTGGCGCAGGTCTTCAAATACTTTCTGCTGAATAAAACCCGGGAGCTGATCCCACTGCGGGACGAGATCTCATTTATTAATAATTATTTCTACCTGCTGGAGATACGATATGAAAAGAAACTGCAGCTGCTAATGACGCTGAATGATAATGATACCGCCATTATGATCCCACCTTGTGCCCTGCAGGTGCTGATCGAAAATGCCATTAAGCACAACGAATTTTCAGCAGAAAGGCCCCTCGTCATCAGCATTGCCATGAATGGTCATTACCTGAAAGTAAGTAACAATATCCGGCCAAAGCCTTACTCTGTTAACTCTACCAATATCGGGTTAAAAAATCTCAGCTCCCGGTTCAAACTGATCTGCAGAAAAGATATCCTGGTAGAAACAACAAAAGAATACTTTACTGTAAAGCTGCCCATTATAAAACAACCTTAAAATCAAAGCCATGACAAAGACAGTAATCATTGAAGACGAAAAGCTGGCCAGCAAAGCCCTGGCCCATGCTTTAACAGAGATCTCTGCAGAAGTACAGATCGAAGCGGTGCTTAGCTCAGTAGCAGAAAGCATCGCCTATTTTTCGGCAGGCCCGGATGTGGATATTATTTTCAGCGATGTACAGCTTGCCGACGGACATTCTTTTGAGATATTCAAAGAAGTACCCATTAAAACCCCGGTGATATTTACAACTGCCTATGATGAGTTTATGCTGAATGCCTTTACTTACAACGGCATCGATTATTTATTAAAACCCGTGGATGAACAGGAACTAAAAGAAGCCTTTGATAAATACAAGATGCTGGAAAAACATTTCCTCGGCCACACTCAGTCTATGGAACGGCTGATACAATATGGCAGCATTCGTAAAAAAAGCAGGCTGGTAGTAAAAAGGGGAATGGAATATATTTCCCTGAGAATGGATGATATTGTATTGTTCTATACAGAAAACAAGCTGGTATTTGTTACCGACGTGGCTGGTAAAAAATATATTGCTGAAAACAACCTGAGCGACCTGGAAGAGTTACTGGACAACAGCCAGTTCTTCCGGGTGAACAGGCAGTACATTGTGAACATCAATTATATCAGGGGATATAAAACATATGAAAAAGTAAAACTGTTGCTGGAATTGAATATTCCCGAGTTGAATCATCATATCGTTATCAGCCAGGAAAATTCTTCCCAGTTCCGGCAATGGATGTATAATGCCTGACGAACTTATTTGATCACATACCCGATATTAAAAGTAAGCGGCACTTTCACCCCGTCGTTTTGCGGATAGATATTGCCATTGGAAAAATGTGCAATGCGGATACCGGCATTCAGGTTCCTGTTTTTACCGGCAATGATCCCTATGCCCATAAAATCCTGAAATGTAAATTTCTTGCCCGTTTGCTTTGTATCAATAAGGGTCTTTGAAATAAAGGTGGGGCCTGCTACTGAGTATTCAAAGAACATCTCGAATGATTTTGACCGTACCGTCATAAACTTAAGAACAGGGTAAAAGGATACGGTGTAAAATTCATCTTTATTATTCCTGCTTTGCCACCAGCCTGCGCCAATGCCCCAGTCAAAAGCAAATACTTTACGGGCATGAAAAATATTACGCTGGTAATTAATGGAGATCCCTTGCCTCAGGTGTGCTTCGCCGCCCCAAAAAAAAGGGATGGGTCCTTTAGATACGGCATCATTTACTCCGTAGCCCAGGCTGTTGGTAGTGTAGCCTGCTTGTATGAGCTGCCGTGGAAAAAAGTAATTGCTCTTTATGTTTCTTTCCACTCTTTCTTTGGACAAAGGCCGCATATAATAATTGAACCCTGCTGAATAAAAAGTGGTGGCAGGTTGTTTTTCTTTTGTATGAGCAGGTGACCAGGCTGCACTTAGTTGCAGATCCCACTTCCTGTTAAGGTGATATTGCAAAGCGCCTCCCGCCAGCAGTGTTCCATATACAGCGTTTTTTACTACTGGTACATTATTTATTTCAAATCCCTTTCTGGTGATGATCCCCAAACCAGCTTCGGCAAACAAAGAGAATCGTTTACTAACCGGTACTGTTGACGCCGCAGTTAGTCCGGCCACATTCATCCACACAGAATGGCTTTTTTGATCGCCATTAATGTTTTTATATTTCACCCAGTCCACCGGCCGCATATAAGTAATTTGTGCAGACAAGTATTTGTTGAACTGGTGGCCATAGAGTACCAGCCGCACTGCCATACCAGGAATTTGAATATCCCCGGCAGCAAACCCGGACTCCATATGTGCAGTAGTAAATGGATAATTAATGTACCCGGTATTTACTCCATAATAAGAATTTTTCAGCGCCCCCGGATACTGTATCCGTTTTTCTCCGGGCTGCGCCATCGCAGTATGGCTTTGCAAAAGCCATACTATGAAGGTAACTAGTAGTGGAGATGATCGTTGTTTCAACATGTGTTGTGCTCTTAACAAAGCAGCCTTTTTACATTCAGTTCTTTATCCAGCACTGCCATGCATACGGAATAGCCTTTCTCTATTTTTCCCAATACATGATCCATCTTTAGCACCCGAGCGGGGTAGAGGCTGCACATACGCAACGCTTCTCCTAATTCTATGCGGGCATGTGCAACCAGGTTTTGCAACGCTTTGTTCATGGTTAATGCAGAGCCGCTCAAAATTCCATCTGCCTCGTATTTGTCATCGGCGGGCTGGTGTTTGTAATATCCGTCTTTGGTTGTGGTCACTGCATCGGTTATCACAAACAGTCTTTCTTTCATTACTGCTTTTGCAATTCTTATTGCGGCATAGTCTACATGGTACCCATCGGGAATGATACTGGCCATTACTTTTCCATCGTCCATTGCAGCGCCTACGAGTCCCGGTGCCCGGTGCTGCAGGGGGCTCATGGCATTATACAAATGAGTGACCGCAGTGATGCCATTTGTAAATCCTGCTTTGGCTTCATCATATGTTGCATTGCTATGCCCGGCAGAAATAATGATGTTATGTGAAAGGATCAGGTCAATAACTTCTTTACTGCATACTTCCGGTGCCAGGGTTATCATTTTAATTACGCCTTCACCATATTCCAGGAGCTCCTTTACTTGTTTTGTTGTTGGCGAATGAATCAATGATTCAATGTGTGCTCCTCTTTTTATTTTACTGATCCAGGGGCCTTCCAGGTGTAATCCTAAAATTCCCTTACCACCAGTTTTCCAGTAGCCTCTAACAGCATCAATGCATTTGTAGAAAACTTCGTAGGTGTTGGTAGCAACAGTTGCCAGGCAAAATGCCGCACCGCCTTTGTTGCAATACTCATTCAGTTTTGATAAGGAACCGGGTTCCGGATAAACAGCCAGCAGTCTTTCATAAGCCCCGTATATCTGCAGGTCAATAAACGCCGGAGTGATGATGCACTCATCAAAATATGTAACTGGTTGTACAGCGGACAGACCGGAAACAGGAACCACTTTAGTAATGGTCTCACTGTTGATAATAACAGCATGATCTGTTAACCAGCTGTCGCCCGTAAAGATCTTCCTGGCAGAATAAATGATTTCGTCCGGCATAATTACCGGTAAAAATACAATGGGAATCTGATGTGGACATAATTTATCCGGTCACAAACCGGTAACCAATGCCTTTAATGGTGATGATCTCCAGCGAGGTGTCTTCTTTGAGGTAGCTGCGGAGTTTGGTGATATACACATCCAGGTTGCGGCTGTTGAAGAAGGAATCATTGCCCCAGAGCAGGTTCAGTATGTCTTTCCGGTCAATGATCTTGTCCCGGTTTTCAAACAACAATTTCAACAATTCGCTTTCCCGGTAAGAAAGTTTCCGTTCCTCTTTACCAAAGACCAGCAACTGCCTGTTGAGTTGAAAATTATATTTACCGATAACAGCTACACCACCGTTGATCTTTTGAGCTGTGTCGGGTTTATTTCGCAGCAGGTTTTGAATACGGACGATCAGCTCTTCTACGCTGAACGGCTTACGGATATAATCGTTCCCGCCCGCTGAAAAGCCTTTTACCACATCTTCTGTTTGTGTTTTGGCTGTCAAAAAAATGATAGGCACTTCTTCATCTAATTCTCTTATCTCATCGGCAATGGCAAAGCCATCTTTATTGGGCAACATAATATCCAGTACGCAGATGTCGGGTTTGGTGGCTGCGGTACTGTACAGTTTTTTGAACAGGGCGGGTACTTTGCCACCGTCTGCTTCCATTATTACTTCAAAGCCGCGGCTCTCCAGGCTTTCCCGTACTATTTTGCCCAGAAAGAGTTCGTCTTCCACATATAAGACCTTTGTTGCACTCATGATTGCTGTTTGGGTAATGTGATCGTAAATTTAGTTCCTATACCCGGCTTACTTTCCACGCCGATGGTCCCTTTATGTTTCTGAACAACCTGCGCCACATAACTTAACCCCAATCCATAGCCTTTGGCATTATGTGTATCACCATGCGGAATGCGGAAAAACTTATCAAACACCTTGCCCTGGTATTCAGGCGCTATGCCAATACCATTATCTGTGACGGTTAAAACAATGGCTCCTTCCTTTTCCTGCAGCTCAATTTTTACTACCGGCTCTGCTTTGCTGTATTTAATCGCATTATCCAGTAGGTTGAAGATAACGCTCAGCAGGTGCAGCCGGTCTCCCTGCATGATAGTATCGCCTTCACTGGTAATAGCCACTCTTGCCTGGTTTTTTTCCAATTGCAATTTTAAAGATCCTACTACTTCTTCCACCACTTCCTTAATGTCAACAGGTTCAAATCGTAATTCCACTTCCTGTTTTTCAAACATAGAGAGTTTCAGCACTTTGTCCACCAGCAGGTTCAGGCGTTGCAATTCGTTGGAAGAAATGTCAAGATATTCTTTCGTCCGGCCGGGGTCTTGCATGGCATTAAAATTCCGTAAGGCTTCAATGGCCACCCCTACTGTTGCAATAGGTGTTTTTAATTCATGGGTGATGTTACTGATGAATTCATTTTTTGATGCGGCCAGCCGCTGTTGTTTTAAAAGGTTGCGGTATAACAGCACAAAAGAAAGGATGGTGATGCCCAGTAAAAGGATGGAAAACAAGATCGGCTGTGTGATCTGCCGGAGCAGGTAGGGGAAAGAATTGCCTAATTGCAATTTATAAGTAATGGGGTGAGCAAATCCTACCGTTACTTCATCCAGCAGCAGTTCATCCCCTGTACGGGTACTATCTTTTCTGATTATAGAAAAAGGAATGGCCAGTTTTTGTTTTTGTAAGGTGATAGTATAGGCGGAGTCTATTTCTTTCAATCTTAATGAATCCTGCAAAGAATCCACGCCGTATAATAAATTGATAATATGGTTTCCGTTTCCAGGGGGTCCGGAAATATGCCGGTCAAACTTTATGGAGTCTCCTATCGCATTGACGGAAGTGTTCTCCATTGAAATTATCATTCCGGGTTTTGCCTGCGTTCTTACTTTCAACGAGTCTTTCAGTTTTGTTCTTATAACATTTATAGTGGAAACGATCTCCTCCTTTGGCTGGAAACGTACATGCACCTGCTCACCGTCATTGTCATGCATCAGGATCTTCATCGCTGCCTTAGTACTGTCTTTTTCATTCCATTCCACACCATCCAGTTTCAATTTGGCTACCTGCAATTGCATAATGGCCTCCCGGAAAGCTACTTCTGCTTTTATGGACATCGTCCTTTTTTCACGGGTATAGTTTTGCCGCAGCCAGTACAACTGGAATCCTGTAATGCCCAGAATGGCAACCACCATTAATACACCCAGCCAGCGAAGTCTGCTCATACAACTTATTTGCAGCAACAAATGTAAACCAATGCCGGCGGTAGTTAAGGCCACATTAACCTTTATTAACCTTAATGAAACGGTGCTTAACTTATCTTGCCCGCTTGCTTACCTACTTTTGATCTTAAACAAATAAATCATGAAAAAGATATTGATTGCCGGCTGGCTGCTCTTATCCATCAACCTGGTGCAGGCACAGCAAAAACAAGGGATGGTTTCTTATGAGAGAACCTCACAAATACAGATGAGTTTCCAGGGCATGCCCGGTGGTATGGAACAGCAAATGCCTAAAACAAGAACCGATAAATTTGAACTCACTTTTGGCAACGGCCAGTCCTTATGGAAACAAGGCGAACAGGATGGCGAGGACGATGGTGCTTCTTTTGGTGGTGAAGGGGTGCAGGTAAGAATGATAGTGGCTGGTGCCAACGATGTATTGTTTACCAATTTTGAGACCGGGAAGAAGGTGGAGAAAAGAGAGTTGTTTGACAAATCATTTATCATTGATGATACGATAAGCACCCTGAAATGGAAGATGACGGGTGAAACAAAAACGATCCTTGGCCTGCCCTGTATGAAAGCAACTGCCACTAATATCCGGAAGCGTACACTGATGAATATGGATAATGGCAAAATAGAACGCAAAGAAGTGGAAGACACTGCCAATATTGTTGCCTGGTTTACTTCCAGCATTCCTGTTTCTGCCGGTCCGGCTGAATACCAGGGCCAGCTGCCGGGATTGATCCTTGAAATGGATATTAAAGATGGTACGCAAACATTTAAAGCAACTGCCATTACCGAGAAGGCCGACCTGTCTGTAATAAAAGAGCCCGCTGGAAAAAAACATTATACCCCCGAAGAATTCCGGAAAGAAAGAGAAAAGATGATGAAAGAAATGGAACAGAATAACCAGGGCGGCAACCGGGTGATCCGGATGCATTAATAGAATTGTATAGCCACACAAAGAACCCGTTGCCGTTGCAACGGGTTTTTTCATATAACAGCCTGGCATCCGGTCCCCGCTTTCTTTTATTTAATATCTTAGTGAGATAACTGTGCTATGATACAAAAAGAGTTTGCTGATAAAGTGGTTGAAATTGTCAAAAACGATCCCAACGTCATTGGCTTAGCTGCCGCCGGCTCCTGGATCACCAATGAAATGGATGAATATTCAGATGTGGACCTGGTGCTTGTTACTAATAAACAAATTGCCGGTGATAAGGATAAAATGCTGAGCTATGCTAAACGCTTTGGCGACTTTATCTCCGGGTTCACCGGTGAGCATGTGGGAGAACCCCGGCTGTTGGTTTGCCTGTACGACAACCCGCTGCTGCATGTGGATATAAAATTTTTAACGCTGCCTGAATTTTACACCCGAATTGAAAACCCGGTCGTTCTTTTTGAAAGAAAAAAACAGCTGACGGATATCATTAATTCCACCAAAGCAGAATGGCCGGCAGTGGACTATCAATGGATAGAGGACCGCATCTGGACATGGGTGCATTATATTGCCAGCAAAGCTGCCCGTGGCGAATATTTTGAATGCCTGGATGGATTGGGTTTTATAAGGGCACGGGTGCTGGCGCCTTTAATGCAGTTAAAAAGTAAAACGCAGCCAAGAGGTTTGAGAAAAGCAGAAATGAAATTAAACTTGCCTGACCTGGAGAATTTAAAGATCACATTAGCACAATATAGCCGGGCTTCTGTTTTAAAAGCATTGGATAATACCGTAAGCATTTACCGGGCACTGCGGCGAAAACTATTTCCCCCGGATATTCAGTTGCAGGCAACGGCAGAGAAAAAAAGTATGGACTATTTTAAAAAAATAAAAAATAGCTGACCATTAACTAACTAATTAAACACTCCTTCTAAAAAAACAATATGAAAAAGATACTACTGGTTTTTATTAGTACCGCTTTTTTTACTACTATCCATGCACAGGAACCTTCCATTGCGGAAAAATTAGCGCAGGAACAACTGGATGCGTATAACAAAAGAGATGTTGAAGCCTTTTTAAAGCCGTATGCCGACACAGTGGCCCTGTATTTTTTTCCAAACCAGTTGATCTATAAAGGAAAGGAGGCCATGCGAAAGGAATATGGAGAAATGTTTGCGAATTTACCCGACCTGCATTGCACTCTTAAGAACAGGATCGTTTTGGGCAACAGGGTGATTGATGAAGAGTCCGTGGTTTTTAACAAAGACAAACCGGCGATGCGTGCAGCAGCTATCTATACTATTGCCGGAGGCAAGATAGTGGCGGTGCATTTTATTTCACAGTAGCAAAGTGCAATGACATCTGCTGTTTTATATTTCATAGCTTTACTGTTCTGATACAAATGAATTCCATTCTAATCATAGACGACGAAGAAAAACTGCGGCAGCTTTTAAAAAGAATCATTTCTTTGGAAGGCTTCACCGTGCTGGAAGCCAACACTCTTAAGTCGGCGCTGAAAGTACTGGAAAAAGAGACCGTTGATGTGGTGCTCTGCGATGTGAAATTACCGGACGGCAACGGCGTTGATTTTATAAAAGAGATCAAACAGGCCCATTCCGCTGTTGAGGTCATTTTACTTACTGCCTACGGCAATGTGCCTGACGGGGTACAGGCTATGCGGAACGGGGCATTTGATTACATCATGAAGGGCGATGATAATGATAAGATCATCCCTTTGCTGATCAGGGCTTTGGATAAAGTGCATTTGGCAAAAAAGGTGGAGCTGCTGCAAAAACAGGTAGGAGACAAATATTCTTTTGATTCCATCATTGGCGAATCACCATTAATACAGCAGGCTGTTTCATTAGCAAAAAAAGTGTCCGGAACGGATACTACTGTTTTGTTGTTGGGTGAAACCGGAACCGGTAAAGAAGTTTTTGCACAGGCTATTCATCACCATAGTACCCGCAGTAGTAAATCATTTGTAGCGGTGAACTGCAGTTCTTTTAGCAAAGAGCTATTGGAAAGTGAACTGTTTGGACATAAGGCCGGCGCTTTTACCGGGGCAGCAAAAGATAAAAAAGGATTGTTTGAAGAAGCCAATGGCGGCACCATCTTCCTGGATGAGATTGGTGAAATGCCGGGTGAATTGCAGGCAAGATTGTTACGGGTGCTGGAAACCGGGGAATTTATCAAAGTAGGTGATACAAAAACCCTGAAAGTAGATGTTCGCATCATTGCAGCCACCAACAGGGATCTGCAAAATGAAATTGAAGCGGGACATTTCCGTTCTGACCTGTTTTATCGCTTATCGGTTTTTCAAATTTCATTGCCCTCATTAAAAGAACGGCTGAAAGACATTCCGGCACTGGCTGTTTTTTTTACAACCATTTTTGCTGCCAAAACGAACAAACCGGTTCCTGTCTTACAAAAAGAATACCTTGATGCACTGCAGCAATACAATTGGCCGGGTAATATACGGGAGCTGAAAAATGTGATAGAACGGAGTGTGATACTGGAAAACGGAAATGAACTGACCACTGCCACGTTACCTTTCAATATGCAGCATCCGGCAGATTCAAAACCACTCTCCGCTTTCGACCTGGCAACAGTAGAGAAGCAGCATATCCAAAAAGTACTGCAACATACAGGTGGTAATAAAACAGAGACCGCAAAGTTGCTGGGCATCGGGTTGACGACGCTGTACCGTAAGATCGAAGAATACAAAATAGCTGAATAATAGTTAGCAGTAAATAATAAAGTATGATAAACAATAAAATCGCCCTGGTAACGGGCGGCAGCCGCGGGCTGGGTAAAGACATGGCCCTGAGTTTTGCAAGAAAAGGAGTGGACGTAATACTTACCTACAACACTAAAAAGGAAGAAGCAGAGAAGGTGGTTGCAGAGATTTCCGGGATGGGTCAAAAAGCGGCGGCTTTTCAGTTTGATGTTGCTAACCTTGGGTCTTATGATGTTTTCATTCAATTGGTTTTAGCAACATTGAATGATCAGTGGGGTGTTGAAAAATTTGATTACCTGGTTAATAACGCCGGCATTGGCGCCACAATCCCTTTTGTCCAGGTTCAGGAAGAGGTTTTTGATAATTTCCTGAATATTCATTTTAAAGGCGTTTATTTTCTGGTACAAAAACTATTGCCTCATATTAATGATAATGGAAGCATTGTTAATATATCTACCGGTACTACCCGTTTTGCAAACCCCGGTTATTCTCTTTATGCCTCTATGAAAGGTGCTGTTGAGGTTTTTACCCGATACCTGGCAAAAGAAATTGGGCACAGGGGAATAAGGGCCAATGTAATAGCTCCGGGTCCTGTAGAAACGGATTTTAATAATGCCATCATCCGCAATGCTCCGCCGGAAAGAAGAAGCATGATGACTGCGAATACTGCCCTCGGAAGGCTTGGCCAACCAGGTGATATAGGAAGTGTGGTGGCCTTTATCTGTTCCGACGAGGCAAGGTGGATCACCGGTCAGCGAATTGAAGTTTCAGGAGGCATAAACCTGTAATCATCCGGTACACTTTTTCCATTTTGAAAATCTGCCCTTCCAAAACGGAAGGGTTTTTTGTTTCCTTCTTTCAGACCTTCAGCAGGGTTGATTTCGTAAAACACTTACCCCGACTGCTTTCTGCGGGCTAATTGTTGGTTGTAATATTACGGGCATACTGTTTGGCCTATGGGGGAAAACAAGCAATAATGAGTAGTGACCCTTTACGAGGTTTAGGCAAAAAACTAAAGCTCCATATCCTGATCCCGGTTATTTATTTCGGCAGCCTGATCGTAGCTCTGATAATCAAGTCGTTGAATTAACGGACCGGCCATAGTTGATGACTATCAACAGGGAGGGTATCTGCCATCATGGAGATCCGTTTTATTAAAAGGTAAGCTTTACACCGGCCAAATGAAACAGTTCAAAAAAGACATCAAAGCTGTTGCATTGATCATACTGGTCTGGCTGATGGCCATTGCCCTTGCTTATGTTGTAATAGTGAAGTTCAAATTATTCTTTCGCTAAAAATTAAATACCATGCTAACAATTATTCTTTTACTCGCCGGGCTTATCTGTTTCTGGCTTTTTTTTAAATCTATTGACTGGTTCGAAAAAATTTGACCCCATCCCCTAAAGGGGAGTAAATACAATTTTATGATGACTGCATTATTTATTCTATCCATCCTCGTATTCGGGTATCTCGTTTACGTTTTAATCAAACCTGAAAAATTCTGACTATCATGAATAGCGAAATTCTGGGTGTAGCAATAACCTTTCTTATTACAGTTTTGCTGGCTTACCCCCTGGGCAAGTACATTTCAAAAGTGTTTAAGGGGGAACGGACCCTCACCAATTTTATGAATCCTGTTGAAAAGTTTTTCTTCAGGGTTTGCGGCATTGATCCCACTGAAAGCATGAACTGGAAACAGTTCCTGAAGGCCATGCTCGCCATTAATATGTTATGGCTGGTCTATGCATTTTTCTTATTGATCTTCCAGCATAAATTGCCGCTGAACCCGGATGGCAACCCGGGCCAGACACCTGACCTGGCTTTTAATACGGCCATCAGCTTTTTGGTAAACTGCGACCTGCAACACTATTCCGGTGAGTCAGGATTAACTTATTTAACGCAGTTATTCGTAATTACATTTTTACAATTTGTAAGCGCCGCCACAGGTATTGCTGCATTAGTAGCTGTATTCAACGGCCTGAAAGAAAAGACCACGCAAAATCTTGGCAACTTCTGGGTCATTTTTACCAAAGCAATTACCAGGATTCTATTGCCGTTGTGTATTATAATGGCTGTCCTTCTTGCATTCAATGGCAGCCCTGCCAGTTATGATGGAAAAGACACCATTACCACTTTACAGGGTGATACTGTTCAGGTATCAAGAGGTCCTGCTGCTGGAATGATCGCTATCAAACATCTTGGTACTAATGGTGGTGGTTGGTTTGGTGCTAACTCTGCCCATCCGTTGGAGAATCCTAACTATTTCACCAATATGCTGGAGCTGGTGGCACAGGTATTAATTCCAATGGCATTGATCTTTGCATTGGGCTTTTATATCAACCGCAGAAAGCTCTCTAAAGTTATTTTTGGTGTGATGACGATTGGTATGCTTTGCCTGCTCATCCCAACGATCGTATCAGAAATAAATGGCAGCCCCGCCATTGAAAAATTAGGCGTGCTGCAATCCACCGGGGCCATGGAAGGTAAGGAAGTGCGATTTGGACCTGCGGCTTCCGGCTACTGGAGCATTGTGACCACTATTATATCCACAGGCTCTGTCAACTCCATGCACGACAGTTCCATGCCAATGTCTGGCATGATGCAATTGCTGGGCATGATGATCAACGCATTCTACGGTGGTTGTGGTGTAGGGATACTGAATTACCTGATCTACCTTATCATCGCTGTATTTATTTCCGGATTGATGGTGGGCCGCACACCAGAGTTCATGGGGCATAAGGTAGAAGCAAGAGAAGTGAAAATCGCTTCATTGGTAATGTTGCTTTCTGCATTCCTTGTTAAAGCATTTACCGCATTGGCTGCTTATATGGTGGCACACCATCCCGATATAGCATGGCAGGTGAAGCCCGGGGCATGGCTCAACAACCCATCCTATCACGGTTTCTCCGAAATGTTGTACGAGGTCACTTCAGCCAATGCCAATAATGGCAGCGGCTTTGAAGGATTGGGTGATAATAATATATTCTGGAATGTAACTACCGGTATTGTATTGATACTGGCAAGGTTTCTTCCGATCATTGGTCCGGTGGCTATCATTGGATTGTTGTCTAAGAAGAAATTCATCCCGGAATCACCAGGTACGTTAAGAACAGATTCCTGGACATTCGGTATGATGACCTTTGCAGTGATCATTGTTTTTAACGCCTTATCATTTTTCCCGGCACTGGCATTGGGGCCGCTTGCTGAATATTTTTCAATGTATTAATAATTATAACAGACCATGGCAAAGAATAAACGTTCTATAAGATTATTTGAACCGGCATTAGTTGGTGCAGCCTTAAAACAATCTTTTGTAAAACTGAACCCCCGGTTAATGATTAAGAACCCGGTGATGTTTACTGTTGAGATCGGTACCGTTGTAATGCTGGCTGTTACTTTGTACCAGCTATTCACCGGTGATAATTCCCAGGGTGCCTTGTGGTACAACATCACCATCTTCATCATTCTTTTACTAACTGTGCTGTTTGCCAATTTTGCAGAAGCGTTGGCCGAAGCAAGAGGTAAGGCACAGGCAGAAAGTTTAAGAAAGACCCGGCAGGATACTCCGGCAAAGAAAGTATTTACCGTTGGTGACATGTATGTAAATGAAGTAAAGATTGTTCCCTCTTCTCAATTGGGCAAGGGTGATTTCTTTATCTGTGAGGCTGGCGATGTTATCCCGATGGATGGAGAGATAGTGGAAGGTATTGCCACCATTGATGAATCAGCTATTACCGGCGAATCTGCTCCTGTGATCCGGGAGTCAGGTGGTGATAAATCATCTGTGACAGGTGGTACCAAAGTGCTGAGTGATAAAATAAAAGTAAAAGTAACTACCGAGCCCGGTGAATCTTTCCTGGACAAAATGATCGCTTTGGTGGAAGGCGCTTCCAGGCAAAAGACACCGAATGAAATTGCTTTGACCATTCTGCTGGCAGCTTTTACACTCATATTTACCATTGTGTGTGTTACACTGAAGCCTTTTGCAGATTATGCTAACACACCGATCACCATTGCGGCATTCATCTCCCTGTTTGTATGCCTGATACCAACAACCATTGGCGGCCTGTTATCAGCCATCGGTATTGCCGGTATGGACAGGGCCCTTCGGGCAAATGTTATTGCCAAAAGCGGTAAAGCTGTGGAAACTGCCGGTGATATAGACGTGTTGTTATTAGATAAAACAGGAACTATTACAATTGGTAACAGGAAAGCCACTAATTTTTACCCCGCCAATGGTGTTGAGAGAACCGCTTTCGTGGAAGCCTGCACTTTATCTTCTTTGTCCGACATGACACCAGAGGGAAAGTCAATTGTGGAACTGGCCAATCTTAATGCAAGCAGTTTTAATACAAGCGGTGCACAGTTTATTGAGTTTACTGCCGAAACAAGAAGCAGTGGTGTTAACCTTGCAGACGGAAGAAAGATCCGCAAAGGAGCATTTGATTCAATAAGAAATATGGTAACCAAAGCGGGTAATTCATTCCCTGAGGAAACAGCAGAAAGAGTAAAGATCATTTCATCCAATGGCGGAACACCGCTGGTGGTATCCGTTGAGACAAGGCATGCCTTGTCTGTACTCGGTGTAATTGAATTGCAGGATATCATTAAGCCCGGCATCCAGGAGCGTTTTGAACGGCTCCGTAAAATGGGTGTAAAGACCGTGATGGTAACAGGCGATAATCCATTGACGGCAAAATATATTGCAGAAAAAGCTGGTGTGGATGATTTTATTGCCGAAGCAAAACCAGAAGACAAAATGAATTATATCCGCAAGGAACAACAAAGCGGAAAATTAGTAGCCATGATGGGTGACGGTACCAATGATGCCCCGGCATTGGCACAGGCTGATGTAGGCGTGTCAATGAACAGCGGTACACAAGCAGCCAAAGAAGCCGGTAATATGGTGGACCTGGATAATGACCCTACCAAACTGATCGAAGTAGTGGAAATAGGCAAGCAGTTATTAATAACAAGGGGAACATTGACCACTTTTTCCATTGCAAATGATGTGGCCAAGTATTTTGCCATTGTTCCTGCTTTGTTCATAGCATCAATACCTGCATTACAGGCATTGAATATTATGGGATTGAAAAGCCCTGAGTCGGCGATATTATCCGCTATCATTTTCAATGCCATCATTATTCCATTGCTTATTCCGCTGGCGCTAAAAGGCGTGAAATACCGGCCGATCGGAGCAAGTGCTTTGCTGAGGAGAAATTTATTGATTTATGGACTAGGGGGTGTTATTGTTCCATTCATCGGCATCAAACTGATTGACCTGGCACTTGGCTTATTTATGTAATTGATTAAAACAATTGAAATGAAAAAGAACTTATTAATATCGTTAAAACTTACACTGGTAATGATCATCCTGTGTGCAGTATTATATCCGCTGCTCATCGCAGGAATTGGGAAAGCAACTCCCGGTGGTGGAAAAGGTGAAACTGTTTCGGTGAACGGTAAGGTGGTAGGCTATGAAAAGATCGGCCAGAAGTTTACAGAAGATAAATACTTCTGGGGCCGTCCTTCTGCGGTGGATTATAATGCCGCCGGTTCTGCCGGTAGTAACAAAGGCCCTTCCAATCCTGATTATTTACAAGTAGTAAAAGACAGGATCGATAGCTTCCTGGTGCACAACCCCGGCGTAAAGAAAGAAGATATCCCTGCAGAAATGGTGACCGCATCCGGTAGCGGTCTTGACCCTGACATTTCTCCCGCAGGAGCATATATACAGGTAAAACGCATTGCTGCTGTTCGCAACTTACCAGAAGAAAAAATAAAAGCATTGGTTGAAGAGCATATTCAAAAACCATTAGCAGGCATGCTCGGCCCTTCAAAGGTGAATGTGCTGAAACTGAACATTGCATTAGATAATTTAAAATAAAAGACTACTTAAACCTGAATGAAGATGAAAAAGATTGTATTTGGAGCCCTTGTGTTGATGAGTACCCAATTAATGGCGCAGGATTCAACAGGCTTACTGACCATCAGTGGCTATGCCGAAGCATACTATCAGTATGATTTTAATAAGCCCGCCGACAATAACCGGCCCGGCTTTATTTATAGTCATAACCGTCACAATGAATTTAACCTGAACCTTGGTTTTATTAAAGCCAGCTATTCTGCCAGTCGGGTAAGGGCGAATCTTGCCCTGGCAGCAGGCACCTATATGAATGCCAACTATTCCGCAGAGCCGGGTGTATTGAAAAATATATATGAGGCCAATGCTGGTATTAAACTGGGTAAAAAGAACCTTTGGCTGGATGCCGGTATTTTCGGTTCTCATATCGGTTTTGAAAGCGCCATCAGCAAAGATTGCTGGAACCTGACAAGAAGTATCCTTGCAGAGAATTCTCCTTATTTTGAAGCAGGTGCCAAACTCACTTATACTTCTGATAATGGAAAATGGCTGGTAAGCGGCCTGGCGCTGAACGGCTGGCAACGTATCACCCGTGTCAGCGGCAACTCTTTAATGAGCTGGGGCACTCAAATACAATATAAGCCTTCAGACAAAGTATTGCTGAACTACAGCACTTTTCTCGGCACTGATAAACCAGATAGTGTGCGGTTGTCAAGGTTCTTCCATAATATCTATGGGGTGTTTACTATTACCGATAAGTTTGGCGTGACTGCCGGTTTTGACATCGGCAGTGAAGAAAAATCTCCCGGCAGTACTAATAGTAATACCTGGTATTCACCGGTATTGATCCTGAAATATGCCTTTGCCCCTAAGTGGACAATTGCAGCCCGTGCAGAATATTACAGCGATGAAAACGGTGTGATCATTGCCACCGGAACGCCTAACGGATTTAAAACAACCGGTTTTTCCCTGAATATTGATCACAGCCCGGCCAAAAATGTACTGGTGCGGCTGGAAGCAAGGAGCCTTAACAGTAAAGATGAGATATTTGTAAAGCCATCGGGTGCCACCAAAAATAATACGTTCGTCACCGGTTCTGTGGCAGTAGGTTTTTAAAAGAATTGATGATCAGGGATATGCAGTAAAAGAGTCCCGCCGCGGCGGGAAGCGACGATGCCCAAAGAACCAAAGCTGGTAATAAACTCTTTCTTCTTGGTTTTAATATTACGAGAAAAAGATCATGGACAAAGAAGCAAATGAATGGTTAGCAAAGATTCAGCCCGATAAAAAGGGGAAACTGAAGATCTATATCGGCATGAGTGCCGGTGTGGGCAAGAGCTATCGCATGCTCCAGGAAGCCCATAACCTGCTCCGTAATAATAAAAATGTAAAGATCGGCTACATAGAAACACATGGCCGTAAAGAAACCGAAGCGCTGGTGGAAGGATTGCCTGTTATTCCCAGGCGGCAGGTCTTTTATAAAGGCAAGCAATTAGATGAACTGGATGTACAGGCTATCCTGTTATTACAACCTGATGTGGTGATTGTGGATGAGCTGGCCCATACCAATATTCCCGGCAGTAAGAACGAAAAGCGCTGGCAGGATGTACTCGATATCCTGGAAGCTGGTATAGATGTGATCTCTGCAGTGAACATTCAGCATATTGAAAGTATAAATGAAGATGTAAAACAAATTACCGGTGTGGAAGTAACTGAACGGGTACCGGATAAACTGTTGCAAATGGCAGATGAGGTCGTAAACATCGATCTGACGGCTGACGAACTTATTACCCGCCTGAAAGAAGGCAAAATATATGACCATAGCAAAGTGCAGCAGGCGTTGACCAACTTCTTCCAGTCGGAAAAAATACTGCAACTGCGGGAGCTGGCTTTAAAGGAAGTGGCAGGGCAGGTAGAACGAAAAGTAGATTATGAAGTAACCGGCAAAGAAAAAGCATGGCGGCATGAACGTTTCGTGGCCTGCATTTCCACCAACCATGAAATTGCACAGCGCATCATCCGGAAAACAGCCCGGCTCGCTTCTTATTATAATAGTCAGTGGGTAGTATTATATGTGCAAACACCCAAAGAGGCTATGGACAAGATACCACTGGCAGCTCAGCGGCATTTAATAAACAATTTCAAGAATGCTACCGAATTGGGTGCTGAAGTGGTCCAGGTAAAACATACCAATATTGCACAGGCAATAATGGAATTGGTGGAGGAAAAACAAATTACCACGGTTTGCATCGGTAAACCTCACCTAAATTTGTTCCAGGTTATACTCCGCACCAATGTTTTCAACCAATTGCTGAAAACGCTTTCGAAGAATGATGTAGATCTAATAATATTATCATGACCGCAGATAAAATAAATACAAGCCACAGATTACACGGATTAACACAGATAAATACAAATATTCTCTCGCAAAGTCACTAAGGCGTATAGCTATCCATTGCGGCTTAGCGACTTTGCGAGATACTAATATGGCGAAGCCATCCAATCTGTGTTAATCCGTGTAATCTGTGGCTAAAAACATCGCCGCAGGCGAAAAACAATGGCTATCAAACTAAAAACAAAAGTGGCCCTTGGTGGCATCTTCCTCTTTGCCCTGCTGATATTAGTAGGGGCTGTCAGTTTCTATTATTTTAACCGGCTGAGCGAAGACTCTAAAGAGATCGTAAAAGATAATTATGAAACGCTGAATTATTCAAGGGATATGCTGAAAGAGCTTGATTCCCTCAGCGGGACAAACAGCGCAATTGCATTTTCCAATTTCGAGAAAAACCTGCTGGCACAGGAAAAGAATATCACAGAACCCGGAGAAAAAGAAATGACCACATCCCTCCGGAAAAATTTTAATGCCCTCAAAGGAAACAACCGGACTGATTCCCTCTCTTCGCTGATCCGCAAAGACATCAGCGATATCATGCAGGTGAACCTCCTGGCAATTGACAAAAAGAACCAGGCGGCGCAAACCTCGGCACAACGGGCCAAAACGATCATCACTATCTGCCTTACCGTCTGCCTGCTGCTCGGCTTTACCTTTCTTTTTAATTTCCCATCCCTGGTGGCATCACCTATTGCATCACTTACAGAAGGTATTAAAGCCATTGCCAATAAAAATTATGGACAGCGAATACATCTGAACCGAAAAGATGAATTTGGTGACCTGGCCAATGCCTTTAATACGATGGCTGAACGGCTCGATGAGTATGAACACAGCAACCTGTCAAAGATTATGTTTGAAAAACAGCGGGCAGAAACGGTCATCAATTCACTCAAAGATGCCAGTATAGGTATTGACAATAAGGGAATCGTATTATTTGCCAACCAGCAGGCTTTGCAATTACTGAACCTGAAGGAAGCCGATATCATCAGTCTGTCGCAGGAAGAAGTGAAGAAAAGAAATGACCTGTTTCGTTTTTTGATCAATGAACAAAACAGCATCCCGTTCAAGATCGTGGTGGACGGAAAGGAAAATTATTTTACCAAAGAGGTGGTCGAATTGCAGCATGATAACCAGAAGGCCGGCCAGGTGATCGTACTGAAAAACATTACCCCCTTCAAAGAACTGGATGTGGCCAAAACCAATTTCATCGCTACCGTGTCGCATGAACTAAAAACGCCGCTGGCCTCATCTGATTTCAGCTTGAAATTGCTGGAAGATGAACGGGTAGGCACCCTTACTGCTGAGCAAAAGGAACTGGTACAAAGCCTGAAAGAAGACAACAAAAGATTGCTGAGAATATTAAGTGAATTACTCGATATGTCTCAGGTAGAAAGCGGCAAGATACAATTGAACTTACAATCCATCCAGGCATGGGGGCTGATAGATAAAGCGCTGGCTTCCGTACAGAATGCAGCAAAGCAAAAGAACATTACGATTCAAAAACGAGTACCGGAAAACCTACCGCCTATCGAAGCTGATGCTGATAAAACAACCTGGGTGCTGAATAATTTTCTTACTAATGCTATCCGTTATTCTCCTGAAAATGCGGAGGTGATCGTCAGCATCCAGCAAAAGGGCAATACTATTACATTCAGTGTGCAGGATTTTGGCAAGGGTATTGACCCGCAATACAAAGACAAGATTTTTGACCGCTATTTCAAAGTTCCCGGTACCAAAGAAGGCACCGGTCTTGGCCTGGCCATCTGCAAAGAATTCATTGAAGCCCAGGGCGGTGTTATCAGTGTGGAGTCGGGTCCTGGAAGTGGCAGTACGTTTAGTTTTGGATTGCCAACCAGGTAGCAATAAGGTGATGATTTCTGCTACCTTGTTATTACCCGCATACCACCACCCCCACCAGCATTATTCAACCCGGTTTTACTAAGGCTGTAAGTAAAACTAAGCAGGAAAAACTGGCGTAATGTCAGCACCCGGGAATCTTCAATATAGCTGTTGCTGTTATTGCGGCTTACACCAATATTCTTGTTCAGCAGGTCCCTGGCACTTAATTTCAGTTCGCCCCGGTTGAAGTTCAGCATCTGTTTGCTGATGCTGGCATTCCACAATGGTATTTTGGTATTGAACCCTGCTGCTCTTTGGCTGTTGATGCTGTAGGTAAAGTCGGTGGAGAAAAAAAACCGTTTCGGCATTTCCCAGTCTATTGAAGTGCTGTACTCCTGTAAAAAATAATTGTTGTTGGAGGCTGGTTGCAGTGAATATTTTGTTTTATAATAATTAAATCCTGCCCCAACGCTGATATTTAATTTTTCTGTCGGGTTCATATCCAGCCGCACATCCGGGCCCAGGCTTACGGTGTTGATCGTATTTGTTACGATCTGCCCCGAAACCGTATTGGTCAATTGCTTGCTGCTGCTGCGCCCGATGCTGCTGCTAAACTCCACATTCCCTTTTATAAAGCGTACCGGCATGCTGTAGCTGATATTACTATTCAGATTATACACTCCGTTCACATTTACAGGTTTGGTCTTCCGTACTCCGTTCAGCAGGTTTATGGAATCATAGTTCACTATCTTATTTTGAGTGGCCTGCATGGTCAGGAACATAAAGAGGTTCTTGTTCTTATAGGGGCTCACTAAATTCATGTGGAGCTGTACGGTATGGTTGTACTCCTGTTTCAGGTCCGGGTTTCCTTCTTTTATATTTAAAGAGTTGCTGTTGTCCGGCACCGGCTGCAATTGTGCCATCGTTGGTTGTGTTGTAGAAGTATTATATGTTAGTGAAAAACTTTTGAATCGGGTAAAGTTGTATTGAAACCGGGCGTTGGGCAACAGGTTCCGGAATGTTTTACTGATCAGGGAATCTTTTGTACCACTGATGATCTTTCCTTCCAGCTCCGCCTGCTGCCAGTTGGCGCCAAAAGAGTAATTGTATTTTTTCTTTTGCGTCCGCATCCGCAAGCCGGCATTGGTATAGCTGTAGGTATTTTCAAAATCATTGGTCAGCAACGTATTCAGCTGATCAAATTTTCCGCTTCCTTTATTGTAATCCCAGGTTTGCTTTTGCGAAATACTTTTTGTGTTGCTTTTTCCCACACTAAATTCCAGCAAGGACCTTTTCCAAATGGGTTCGGTGTAAACCGCTCTTGCATTGTAGCCTTTCAGGTCTGCTTTGGTGGTGCTTAGCTGGTTCAGCGTATCTTTCTTTAGCAAAGAACCGCCGGGACCATAAAAACTGTTGATGGAGGACAGGCTTCCATCTCCGTCACTTTCATTCAGGCTGGTTTGTAGTGACAGGGAGAATGTTCTTCCCTTGCGTGCAAATTTTTTCCGCCAGATAATATCATTGCGAAAGTTATAGCCTTTGGTGGCTGATGTGGTATTGCTAAAGCCTTCGTTGGTCATCGTTTTATCGGCTGCCAGTGTCTGGTAGTCTGTCTGCGACCTGTTATCTGTTTGCTGGTAACTGAATGATGGAGTGATGCGTATAGAATTCATCGAATCTACCTGGTATAAGGTGTTCAGGTTGAACCGGTGATTGTTACTCAAATTATCAGTAACCGAGTTTTGATTGTAGAAATAAGTGCCGGGCAAAGAATACTGCCGTTGTATATGGCTTTCCTGGTTAGGGTTAAACCGGTTGTAGAAATAATTACTTTGAAAATCCAGTTTGGTCCCGATAATATTATTGTAGTTCACTCCGCCGCCCCATGCCGTATTGATACCGCTGTTGCGGCCGCCGCCAATACCCATAGCCGCAGCTTCCTCACCCGATATATTGATATTAATATTGCCGCCGCCACCTCTTTGCATTCTTGCCAGCTCACCGGTAAAGTTGAGAATGTCCATAAATGAAAATCCCTCGGCGTTGGTATTGTTGCCCATACCGATGGCAGAAAATTGCCGGGCCCCTTTAAATGAGTTAATATTTAACTTGCCCTCATACCGCTCTTTGTTACCAACTCCAGCATTCACTTTTCCAAACATCCCTTTCTTCTTATCCTTCTTCAGTTTCAGGTTGATGGTCTTTTCATAGTTACCATCTTCAAACCCGGTAAGTTGTGCCTGGTCACTTTGCTTGTCATACACCTGCACTTTATCAACTGCATCGGCGGGCAGGTTTTTGGTGGCCACTTTGGGGTCGTTGCCAAAAAATTCTTTGCCATCCACCAGTACTTTGGTCACTTTTTCTCCCTGTGCTTTGATGGTACCGTCTTTCTCTACTTTTACCCCGGGCAATTTTTTCAGCAGCTGTTCTACACTGGCATTGGGTGGTGTTTTAAATGATCCCGCATTGTATTGAATGGTATCGTTGATCAGTGTAACCGGTGGCGCTTCTGCTGCCAGTACCACTTCTTCCAGCACTTTGGCCTTGTCGCTCAATACCAGGCTTCCTAATTCCGCATTCTTGTTATTATCTGTTACACTGAAATATTTGTTACTGTTATGATAGTTGACGTGGGTGATCATCAGCCGGTAATCGCCATTAGCCAGGCCTTTGAGTTCAAACCGGCCGTCGTTGCCCGTCATGGTAAAGGTGACCAGCGAAGAGTCTTTTCTTTCCAGCACTGTAACTGTGGCACCGGCAACTGGTTGCTTGCTGATCGTATCAAAAGCAATTCCTTTTACAGAACCATTTTTTTGCGCCAGCAGTGCGGCTGAAAAACAAACTGATAATAAAAACAGGGAAACCTTTCTCATAGCTTATACATTTCAGCTACGAAAATATTCTTAGCTAATGGCAAAGTGGGTTAAAGGGGCTTTGTTTAATGTTAATGAAGGTTAAAGAATATCGAACAGATGAACAGGCGAACAAGGAATTTCGAATTAAGAAGGGAAAGACCGTGTTTGGACAAATCTCCGTACTTCATCATTCCTTGTTCATCTGTTCCTCTGTTCTTCTGTTCATCACTCCTCCTTCGTAGCTCCTCTTTCATCATCCTCCCTGTCCTTGTCATATACCAGTACTCTTACCTTCCATTCCATCGGAGCAATAAATTGTAATAAGATCTCGACTTTTATCTTTTTGACGGTATCGTTCTCCGGTTCAAAAGAAAAAACAATGGACGTAAATTTCTTTGACTCCGCCGGTGCTTCATATGTTCCCTTCAGGTGAAAGGTTTTTCCCTCACCCACCATTACGGAAAGATTCTGGAGTTGATTGAACAGGGATTTGAATTTTTGCTTTGCTTTTTCAAAGTTTTCCGTTGTCAGCATCAGGGCTTCCCAGCTGCAAACTTCTTTTTTGGCGGAGTAACGGGTAATAAAACTTTCTTCTGCGCCGTTCACTTTAAAATTGCACTGGTAGTCGGTGGATTGGGGGGTTTCTTTTATCACTTCGCCCATCAGGTTGATAAAGCGGTTGGGGTAATCTTCTATCACCTTCTTCACGTCATTACTCACTCCATTGATACCGGGTAACCGGAGCTGGGCGTTACCAGTATTAAAAAAAAGGGCGCCAATCGTAATCAGCACAAGTGATTTTACGGATTTTGTCATCAGAGCTGGATTTAACGGGTTAATAACAGCTCGCAATATTATTACTTTTTAATTTTATTACATACTTTTAGACACATTCTGTTCGTTAACCCTTTATAAAATTTGCGACTATGAAAAACAGGAACCTCACTCATTCCCATGAAGCGGCAAAAATCTACCGTCATTATTACAAATCTTCAGTCAACCCCTTCCGGTTACTTAAATCAATACTGACCGTTTTGATCTCCGGCAATTCAGCGGTAGCCAGCACCCATTACAGGAGAAGGAGATAAGCAATTTCTTTACTAACCCCTACTATATTACCAGCAACCCGTTTGTGTGGTAAACAAAAACAAAATGTCCTGCCATAAGCGGGACATTTTTTATTGCTGTTCAACGTATAGTCTTTTAATACATCCTTACATCCCTCATGTTACGTTCCATCATTTTCGGCATGCCACCCGGCTGCTGTGTACTGGCACCACCCATTTTGTTCAGGTTGAACAGGAAGCTCACCATAAAATATCTTTTCAGCACAATGCTTTTGGTATCCTGCACATAGTTGTCGCTGGTGGTGCGGGCGATGCTCTGGTTTTGATTCATTATATCATTTACAGAAAACTTAAGCTCGCCGTTCTTCTTTTTGAAAAGCAGTTTGCTAAAGCTTGCATTCCACAAGGGTATGTTCTGGTTGTACCCCTCACCCAGCCCGGTATTGATCAGGTAATTGAAATTGGTGCCGAGGATAAAATTCTTCGGGAAGGTATAGCTTACATCTCCTGAATAGGTCTGTGTAAAATAATCCACATCTTCCTGCTGGGGATTAGAATAGGAAGTGGTATTGTAGCTTACGTTGACCTTTACGCCAAAGTCGATCTTTTCTTTATTGATATTCAAACCAGCGCCTTGTGTAACAGTAAATGTTTTGGACGTGTACCGCACCTGCCTCAACAGGCTTACATCTCTTGACAAGCCCATGCTGTTGGTAATATTCACACTGGAGCCTTTCAGCTTAGGATTCTTAAAGGGCAATCCCAGGGTTACAAAAGACCTGGCACTGTAATACCCGTTCACATTGGCATACCGGGTTGTTTGTACAGGGCCCTGCACTGTAATATCATTCACGATCTTATTTTGCGTGGTTGTAAAATTCAGGTTGGCAGCGATGAGTTTAAAGGTTAGAATGTTGAAGGTGTTAAACCCAATATTGATATTATGGTTGAATTCCTGTTTCAGGTTGGGATTGCCGATCTTCTGGTTCAGCGTGTCGGTAAGGTCGGGTACATTCTGTAATTGGGAAATGCCGGGCTGATTCGTCCGGCCGTTATAACTGATGCGCAGGTTTTTGCTCCGGCTTGGTGTGAAATTGAAATTCGCCGTAGGGAACAGGTTGGTATAAGAATGAACATTTACGGAATCTTTACCTGTCAGCGCCTGGAAGCTTTCGCTTTCAAGAGTGGCCCTTTGCACACCGAGGCCAAACTGGTAATTGTATTTTTTATTCTGCACCCTGAAATTGGCCCCTACCCGGTGTGCTGTAAATGTGTTTACAAAGTCATTGGTTAACTTAAGGTTCGGTTCATCATACTTACCGGATCCTGCATTGTAGTTATCTACTTCTTTATCAGAAGTACTCCGGTTGTTGGTATAAGCATAATTCAGTTCCAGTAATTTATTCAACCCGAACGGTTCGGTATAAGAGGTACTGACCACATTATTATTTGTGGTTGTTTTTTGACGGCTTACCTGGTTTTGAACGGTGGTGTTGTAAAGCGTTCCATCCTGTCTGAAAAAGTCATTGTCTGAATAAGTAAGGCCATCGCTCTTGCTGTTGCCTGTTGTGTTATTAAATCCGAGGGTCACCGTCCGTCCTGTCTTTCCAAATTTGTGGCGAAACAGGATATTGTTACCAAGATTAAATCCGTTTCTTGTGTTGGTATTATTGTTTTTTCCGGTATAGGCCAGGTATTCGGCCGCAGGTATTTGTGTTCTGCTGAAAGATGAATCATTGCTGAGGCTTTCTGAATGTTGCAGCGTAAGGGATGGTGTATATAAGATCGAGTTGGCCGAATCAATCTGGTATTCAAAACGAAGATTGAACCGGTGATTCTGATTCTGGTTGTTGGATGACGACTCTTTACTTAATGTGGCCACTGAATCTCCATAAGTGCTTTGCCTCAATATGCTTTGTTGCTGGGTGGTGTTGGAGTTTGACATAAAATAACTCCCCGTGATCTTTATTTTGCTGCCCCACTGGTCCGTATAATTAAGGCCTAAGGAGGTAGATTTGATCAGCCCGGTGGTGCCACCGCTGCCTATTCCACCAAAACCCCCACGACCGCCGCCAACCATTTGCATTCCACCACCAAAATTATTTCCGCCGCCACCACCACCGCTAAATCCACTAAAGCCTCCCATAGAACTGATGATATCAGAAAATGAAAATCCTTGTTTGTTTATATTGTTGGTATTGAAAAGCAGCGAGATCCTTTTGTTTCCGTTGAAACGGTTAAGGCTCAGGTTGCCTTCATATCGTCCGTTGTCGCCCACACCTGCCAGTGCCCTGCCGAAATATCCTTTATTGCGGTCTTTTTTCAGTTTGATGTTTATTGTTTTGCTTCTGCTTCCATCATCTATTTTGGTGAATTTTGCCTGGTCGCTCATATCATCAAATACCTGTACGCTTTCGATCATATCTGCTGTAAGGTTCTTAGTGGCAAGCTTGGGATCGTTGCCAAAAAATTCTTTTCCGTCAACTAATACTTTTTGTACCGACTCCCCTTGTGTTTTAATATTTCCTTCTTTATCCACTTCCATTCCCGGTATCTTTTTCAGCAGGTCTTCCACGGTGGCATTGGGTTGCGTTTTAAATCCACTGGCATTGAATTGTATGGTATCATTTTTTACCTGTATCGGCGATTCGCTGGTGATCACTACTCCTTCCAGCGTTTTATAATCCTTTTCTACTGCCAGGTTGCCCAGGTCGATGGCCTTTATTGCGGAAGTGATCGAGACGGTTTTTTTAAACTCCGTATATCCTTTGCTGGAAACCACTATTCGGTAATCGCCTTCGGTGAGGCCTTTTACTTCAAATGCCCCTTGCTTATTAGATAAGGTGAACGTGGCGAGAGAAGAATCCTTTGCATTTAATATGGATACGGTGGCATCAACTATCGGCTGTTTGGCCGTTGTATCTATTAATTTTCCTTTGATGCTGCCATCGGCCTTTTGGGCCTGTGCAGCAGTAAGTAAGGCGAACAGGAAAAGGGATAAGGTAAAAATCTGCTTCATAATCAATATAATAAGTGTACGAAAATAGACGTAAGAAGGAGGAATTACCTTCGAAACGGGGTTAATTTTTGTCGAAAATCGGACGAAGTGCAGGATCAGGGGGATAAAAGAAGTGACCCGGGACTTATTAGCTAAACAAATACTCCACATCTTCTCTTGTCAATGCCTTTACAAATGTGGCGTCGTCGGAAATGATGTCTTTGGCCAATGCCCGCTTCTTTTCCTGTAGTTGCAGTATTTTATCTTCGATCGTGTCTTTACAGATCATTCTGTAGGCAAAAATGTTTTTAGTTTGCCCGATACGGTGTGTCCGGTCAATTGCCTGCTGCTCCACCGCCGGGTTCCACCAGGGGTCCACGATGTACACATAGTCGGCTGCCGTCAGGTTAAGTCCCACACCACCTGCCTTCAGCGAAATAAGGAATACCCTTACTTCATGATCATTCTGGAAGCTTTGTATTGCTTTTTCCCTGTCGGGTGCGGAGGTGCTGCCATCAAAGTATTCATACTTCACTCCCAAATGGTTCAGCTTTGCTTTTATTAAAGCCAGCATACCCAAAAACTGGGAGAAGATCAGCGCTTTGTGGTCGCCAATATTTTCTGTTATTTCCCGTGCCAGCTCATCCAGTTTGATAGAATGGTTCTCAAATTTCTCCTGCTCATTCAGTATGGCCGGCGAATCACATATCTGGCGCAGTTTCATCAATCCCTGTAAAATGGTCAGTTGTGATTTTTGGATGCCTTGTGTTTCAATAGTGCCGAGTATCTGGTTGCGGAAATCATTCCGGTAAGCATCATATATATTACGTTGCTCTTCTTCCATTTCGCAGAAGAGTATCATTTCCTGTTTTTCCGGAAGGTCTTTGGCCACCTGTTCTTTCGTTCTTCTTAAAATGAACGGGTAGAGTATTTTTTTCAGGTGTTCTTTCCGGTCCTGCTCTCCAAATTTATCGATCGGAATGGCAAATTCCTGGCGGAAAAATTCCATGGTGCCCAGCATACCGGGATTCAGAAAGTTCATCTGTGCAAAAATGTCAAACGTATTGTTTTGCAAAGGTGTACCGCTCATGCACAACCTGTTCTTCGCATTTAGCAGGCAGGCTGCTTTGGTTACTTTGCTTGCCGGATTTTTTATCGCCTGCGATTCATCCAGCAGCACATAGTCAAATTCAATGCTCATCAGCAGTTTGATATCGCTGCGTAAAGTACCATAGGTGGTAATGGTGACATCATGATTTGTCAGTTCTTCTTTTACTCTTGTCCGGGTGCCGCCATGATGTATCTTATAAGTAAGGGAGGGGGTGAATTTCTTTATTTCATTCTCCCAGTTATAAATAAGTGTGGTGGGACAAATTACCAATGCCTTCAGCTTTCCTTCTGTATTTTTAAAATACTCCATAAAGGACAGGGCCTGCACCGTTTTACCCAATCCCATATCATCGGCGAGTATGCCGCCCCATTTAATATCTCTTAAATAATTGAGCCAGTGATAACCCGCCACCTGGTAAGGCCGCAGGATCCGCTTCAGGTGATCTGAGGGTTCTATTTCTTTTATATTGTTGAATTGCCGCAGATTTTCATATTTCTCTTCCAGTTGCACCACCAGTTCTTCTTCATCTCTTGTTTCGTATAATTCATCTACCACACTTAAATGATAGCGGGACAGTTTTAATGAATCTGTTTTTCCTTCTCCAACCCGGAAGAGCAGGGAATATTTCTTCAGCCATTCTTCCGGTAAAATACCGAGTGTGCCGTCATTCAGCTGAACAAATTGCTGTTTATTGGCCAGGGCACGTTTTACTTCGGCCACCGTCACCTGCTGATCGCCGAATACGATATCCACCTTGGCATCAAACCAATCGGTGTTGCTGCTGATGAAGATCTTTGTTTGTGGCTTAGCGGTATTGAACCGGAAATTCTTTAGTGCATCAAACCCAAACACGGGTGTTTTCATATCCTTCATGGCATCTACAAACAGGAAGAACCAGTTGTTCTTCAATACGTCTGTTCCTTTTAATGCCAGTGTGCCGGAGTCTTCATTAAATACAAAGCTTGAATGCAGGTTTTGCAATTTTTGAACAAACTCATTTTCTTTATCCCTGTTTCGGTGTACTACCAGCACTTTATCCCCTTGTGGCACCACCACTTCATCCCGGTCCCTGGTTTTTGTTTCATACCCTTTGTAGGAGAAAGAAGGTTGAAATACCAGGTATTCTCCTTTTTCTAATAAGAACAACTTCACTTCGGGGTTGCCATCTTTGATCTCCTGTACCAATGATTTATCAAAATCCACTTTGTGCTCTTTGGCCATGGGCATGATAAATTCATTCAGCGTTTTGCTCCAGTCTTCTGTGGCAACACTCATTTTACCAGTTGGTAAAAATTTTTCCACCAGGTGAATCACATCATTATTCTTCCAGAGATGTGCCTGGTTATTGTATAAAAAAAACAATGGGCTGGCTGCTTCATTATCACCCAGGTCAAATTCCAGCGGACCCGCTTTTACCCTGCACTGAATGGTGTAGTGAGAATTCTTTTTGACAATAAAATGTGGTCTTGCTTCTTCGGCAAGCAATTGCAGCGGCTCCAGGTTGTTGGTTTTAAAAGGCTTTTTATCGGGCAAAAGGAACACAAACGGGCTACCGGCTGATTCAATGAAAATCTTTTTTAACTTGGGAAGAAGGTATTCTGCCATCAACCCTTTTGTTTCATCCGGCAGGTCATCCTCTTCATGATGAATGATATTCTCCCAAATGCCGGAGAACGGCGAATTGCGGCTGATGTATTTATTGATCTCTGATTCCTGCAGTTTGCGCAGTTGTGTCAGCAGGTCTTTATCCCCTTCAGGCAGGTTGTCCGTATTGACATAACGGGTGATATCCAGCTTTTCCACTTTCCCGGTATAGGCATCATTTGTTTCATTGATCTCTCCCATTACTACGTCTACGGTAAACTGCGGGTATCCTTTTTTATTAAAATTGAATACTATGCCCAGCCGTTCGGAGGGGGTTGCCGGGTTTTCTTCGGCCACTTGTGGCAGCACTGTTTCTTTTTCCTGCTGCGGCAGCAATACCGGTCTTGCAGGAGTGGCCACCTGTGCCACTCGTTTTATATTAATATCCAGCACCCGCAAAAAAGGTTTTCCTTCCTTATAAGCAAATTCAAACTTTCCTTTCAGGTCATCACTTAAAGAGTACCCATAGGCTTCCAGCAGTTTATTTTTTTCTTTATCCCAGTTACGGATGCTGTCGAAGTAACCAGCCCCATACGTATTCAGCAATTGAAGAAATACGATCACTTTCGGCAGGCAAAGGGGGTGTTCTTCATCTTCAAAATCACAACTGGTATCAAAATTCCGTTCTTCATTTTTCTTAATGAGTACTTTATAGGTTTTGCCTTCCAGTGTTACAGCTGCTTTTACGGTTTCATTTTCTGCCAGTTCAATCGTGGCTTTATTGGTGCGTAAAAAATTTTCTGCTTCAATAAAAACATCCTGGGAAGATAGCAACCGCAGTGACTTTAGTTCTATTGATTTCATTTTGGCGACCGTATGCCGCTGGTCATAGATCACACTTTCTGCCTGCAGGTGTCCCCGGTCTATCATTTCCTGCAACTGAAACAATGCTGCTGCTTCATGCCGGCAAATATCGCCGAGATTATATGGGCAGGCACAACGGAGTGAAGTGGATTTGGGGTCTTTGAACTTCTGAATATATACTTTGTAGTATGTGGAATAGCTGTCATCCTTTACCCGGAATACGGCAGAGCCGAACAGGTCATCATACTCCACCAGTTCTACAAAGCCGACAGCATGGATCTTTTTTCCTCTGCGGATCACTTCGTCCGTTCCATGGGTATAAACGTATTTAACAAGGTGCGGTAATGCCAAGCGGTGTACGATTTTAGATGTACAAAGTACGGGGCGTTTTACCCGGTACTTCGAAAAAGGTTAATCGGCAAAAATAAAAGAATGTGTTGCGGATTTCCTCGTAAAAGAGGATAAATAAAAAATAATTTTTATCCGGGAACTATGAGAAAAAAATGAAGTATCTTAGTAGGTTTTTATTTACTTCACAGCCACTTCTTCAAAGCCATAGTTTTTTATAAACATTTCATATTCCTGTTGAAACGTTTTCTTCTGGTGATGGTTTTCCTGATCATAAATATAGTTTCTTACTTTCTGTACTTGCGAATGGCTGACAGATACTGCAAAATATTCTTCCTGCCACTGAAATGCGGAAGCACAGAGATTTTGTTTGTTTATCCAAAAAGAACTTTCTCCTTTAATAAGTTGGAGCAACTTGCTGATGGTTTGATCATTTGAAAGAGAAACTAAACAATGAATGTGGTCTGTATATCCGTTTACACAATCGAGGAAGATGTCCTTTTGTTTTGCATTTTGCCGAATGTGTTCAAAAACTGTTTGTCGTATTTCATTTGTTAAAAAGGGGAGTCGGTTTTTGGTGGACCAGACGAGATGGAGCCACACTTTAATATAGGGCATGGTTATTAATTTGGCTAAAGCCAATTTACTATTATTACCCTAATCCCCGAACTAAAGTTCGGGGCAATTGTGCTACAGCCTACAAGAAACAATAATTGCCATGGCCTTCGAAGGACAACAATTGCCACGGCTTTCAGGCCGTGGATAAATGTACAAGCTAAGAGTTGGCTTTAGCCAAACGAATTTAATTGGGCTGTTTCGCAATCAGCTTCCCTTCTGCATACACCGGCAATACATTAGCAATATCATTAGTAAGACAAAACCGGATATCTTCTATTAAACCAAACCGCTCTACCAGCCGGTGGTAATGTGTAAGCTTAGGGGCATAGGTCATCAGATCATTTTTATTCTTGGCATACATGGTTTCCGCCATCAGGGAGCTGTCGCAATGTATGGTAAAGTATTTTTTTATCCGCTGGATCACTGCTCCGGCAAACAAGGTGTCTTCCAGGTTGAAGCGGTCTTTCCAGCCGGCACAGCCCAGCACCACATTCTTATTTTCGGCTGCTAAAAAATCACATACTGCGGATAAGTTGGGAAAAGAACCGGAAATGATCGTGTCTGCATTTTTTTCCAGCGCCATTTGCAACAGCCGGGTTCCGTTGGTGGTGGTGAGTACCAATATTTTGTTTTCAATAAAGTCCCTGCTGTATTCCAGTGGCGAATTACCATGCTGCAGGCCTTCAGCGATCATGCCATCTCTTTCACCGGCGGCAATACCGTCAATACTTTTACTGATCTCAATGGCTTTGGGAACAGAGTCCACCGGTATCACACATTTGGCGCCATTATACAATGCGGAAGCGATGGTGGACGTGGCCCGGAACACATCGATGATCACCACGATACTGCTGCTCAGATCATACAAATGCAGCAATGCCGGAGAAAGAGAGGTATTGAGGGTGGGTTTGTTTGCCATAATGTGGCTGCAAAAATAAAGGAACAGGAGTTAAGATTGTTGCTGTTACTTTATCAGCAGCCTCTTCCACTTACCACTCTCTGCATATTCTTTAATGACGCTGTTTCGCTGTTCCAGCAATTTTCTCAGGTATTTGGTAAGGTAAAGGCTGTTGAACCATTGTCCCAATAAACCATAAGGGGGTTCAAAATAAAAGAGATCGATCAGGATCGTACCGTTTTCACAGGGTTTGAAATGATGTTCATGTTTCATCATTTTAAAATCTCCCTGCGCCTGCTCGTCCACAAACATCACCGGCTTTTTCATTTCGGTGACCTTTACCCGCAACAATCTTTTTTTAAAAAGATGTTTTGCCTGCCAGGTAACTGTTTCGTCTTTTTCAATAAGCCCGAACCTTGTTCCTGCCACAGCTTCTTCTTTAAAGGCCGACATAGATTCTTTATGTAAACCCACATGCCTGCTGAGATCAAAGACCACCTCGGCCGGTGCTGCAATAAATGTGGTAAGATGAATGGTCGTCATCTGGTGAAGTGCAAGGTTTGCTGATTGAAGTATTAACTCTGACATTTAAAATACATTATTTCCCTATACCCTGCAAAAATTCAACCACAACCTCTTTTTTAAGAAAAAGGGATCTTTGAAACTTTTGCCTGCAGCAGTTTATCCCTCACTTTAATGAAGATTTCCGAGTCAATAGACGCATAGGTCTTTCGTACATATCCCATACCGATGGCCTTGCCCAGGCTGGGTGATTGGGTCCCCGATGTTACATAGCCGATCGTTTCTCCGGCATAATCTTTTATTTCATAGCCTTGCCTCGGTATTCCTTTTTCTATCATTTCAAAACCTACCAGCTTTCTGTCCACGCCTTCTGTTTTTTGCCGGGCAAAAATTTCTTTGGAAGTAAATTCCTTTGTGAATTTGGTGATCCAGCCCAGGCCGGCCTCAATGGGCGATGTGGTATCGTCAATATCATTGCCGTATAAACAAAAGCCCATTTCCAGCCGCAGTGTGTCTCTTGCTCCCAGTCCAATCGGTTTCAGCCCCTGCGGAGCGCCGGCAGCAAAAATGGCTTCCCATATCTTATCGGCGGCACCGTTGGTATCCTCGAAATAAATTTCCACTCCTCCGGCACCGGTATAGCCGGTGGCACTTACCAATACATTCTCCACTCCTGCAAAGGTTCCTTTTACAAAAGTGTAATACTTCAGGTTAAGAATGTCCATATCAGTAAGTGGCTGCAGTATTTTAGTGGCGTTGGGCCCCTGTATTGCCAGCAGGCAGGTTTTATCGGAGATATTGTGCATCTCCACCTCCGTGTTTTTGTGCTTTTGAATCCAGTTCCAGTCTTTCTCGATATTGGAAGCATTCACCACCAGCATGTACACACCTGCCCGTCCGGCAGGCGGGTTGTTTTCTTCAATGCAATACACCAGCAGGTCGTCCACTATGCCGCCGGTGTCATTGGGAAGGCAACTGTATTGCGCCTGTCCGGGCTTTAGTTTTGCAGCATCATTGCTGGTCACCCGTTGTATCAGGTCAAGTGCATTCTTTCCTTTCAAAATAAATTCTCCCATATGGCTTACATCAAATACGCCGGCATTTTTTCGTACCGCAGCATGCTCCTCATTGATGCCGGTGTAGGAAATAGGCATATTATAACCGGCAAAAGCCGCCATTTTAGCGCCAAGGGCAATATGCTTGCTGGTAAAGGGGGTGTTTTTAATTGTCATACAGGATCAGTGAATTTAAGGTGAGCAAAGGTAAGCGAAGCGTTCTTAATTTCTGAGATTGATGCCCCGCATCCCTTTAGCTATATCTCTTATAAAAACGTATATCAAATAATTCTATATTTATCGCAAAAATCCCTGCATATGACACCAAAACGATTCTGGTTATTGCTTGCCGTTTGCCTTTTATCATCCGGGCTGTTTGCCCAGAAGGTGACCGGCTGCGGCTACAAGGTCCCTCCCCGGTCACTTCTGAAAACCAATTTCAATTCTGTTTACGAAGCAAAGCAGATATTAAAAAACATGCTGGATTCCATTCAATGGCAGGAAAATTTTTCTGTGCGGGAGCAAAATGGTATTCAAAATGCATATGCCACCATCATCAACCGGGTTCGCTGGATCATATATGACAACAACTTCCTGGAAGATGTGGATGCTTATACTTCCACCAAGTGGGCCTCTATCAGCATACTGGCTCATGAAATGGGTCATCATTACTATAATCATGTAGTGAGCAGCAGTGGCAGTACGCCGCCAAAGGAAATTGAAGCAGATGCTTTTTCTGGTTATGTGATGGCAAAATTGGGTGCCACACTGGAACAGTCGGTCGCCGCTATTAAAGCAATCGCTTCTGACAGGGCCAGTGCCTCACATCCTGCAAAAAATGACCGGGTGGCTGCTATCACCCGGGGTTGGAACTCTGCTAAAACAACTGCTACACCAACGAATCCGACAAATCCGACAAACCCCACCAACCCAACAAATCCCACAACGCCAACCAGCCCGGAAAATGATCCCAGCTGGATAAGCCTTACCATTCAAAGCACTAAGACTGAAACTGTGATGCTGAGTGATGACGGGAAAAACTATCAGCCTGCCGAAATAAAAGCGGGAGAACCTTTTGTTTTTAAATTTGAGATATTCCCGCATGGCTGGCTGAGGTTGCCCTACTACAATGGCTACCGGGTGTACAAACTGCTGCATGGAAAAGATTACAGCATTTTGTGGAACCGCCGCACCAAGAACTGGACGGTGGTGATGGTGCCGGAATAAGTTCTCAATTCGCTACTAAAATGCAGAAAGCTCCATAAGGAGCCTTTCTGCTTTCATTGGGGGTAAACCCAACTTCAACCAAATTTATCAATGGTCATAACTCACTATCCTTGAGATCTTCCATTTCCCTTCTTCTTTCTTCCATATATGTATGAACTTAAAGGTGCCGCAATCCTGCTTGCCGTTTTCCGGGTGACAGAAACGATGCCTTGCTTCCTGTATGGCGCCATAATCTTTTATGGGATATACTTCCATGCTTCCGGGTACCAATTCTCTTGTTAATCCATTCTCTTTTGTAAATAATGTTTTGAAGGCTTGTATGTTTTGTTCATAACCGGACAAGCCCCCTTTATCATGATAAAACTCCAGGTCTTTTGTAAAAAGCTCTTTTGCTGTCACGGTGTCTTGCTTATAAAGTGCTGCAAATAACAGGCTGTCCATCCGTGCAATAGTATCATACAATTCCTGTGATACAGGTTTATAGGCTTTTACTTCCGGTGCAGCTGATTTTGTTTCTGAATGGCTGCAGGCTGCTGCTATAAAAAGAACGGTACCCAGGATAAGAAGGCTATTGCTTTTGATTTTCATGTGCTTATTTTTTTCGTAGCCCTTTTATTTAAAACCATTGCACCAGTGATGTTACCGGCGAAGGGCTTCCGGCAAATGTTTCTTCACTGTTCTTAACAGGTACTTTTATATGCCCTGTTGGTTTTGTCTTAGGTGATTTTATCTTGTCTTCCAATTCTTTTAACCGTCTTTGGCTTTCTTCATCTTCTTTTTTTCTCAACTCCTGTTTGCGCTTTTCTTCATCTATCAGTCTTTGAGTTTCGGCATCCTCATTGTTTTTTGTGGCGCTGTCTGTACCATTGTAGCGGTAGTCATTATTTACAGGTGGTGTTACGCTTACTCCATTCGGGTCTTTTAATTCCCCGTCAACACCCATTACATATTCCACACCGGGGCGATAGTGAAAAGAGCTTTCATCGTTGTTTATTTCGATACCGGTCACCCTGTTTCGCCGGTAGCTTTTTTTAACTTTTACATTTACTGAGTTCAGTTTATCCTTTACAGACTCATCAAAACGGATCTTCTTTCCAATGGGAACCAGTATTTCCAGTTCTATGTTTTGGCCCCGAAACTTACTATCCTTATCTATTGAATACCCATTGCCCAGGTCCAGTATGCTGTCTCTTGAATACACCTCATACCGGATCTTTTCTGCTCTTATCCTTGCATCTTCCTCCGTTTTGCCACAGCTGGACCTGTTAATTGTTACATGGTATTGATCATCCAGGCTGGCTTTTACTTTAAACTTTATTGCTGACAAGGATAATGTATCGGTTGAAAGGTCCCAGCCATAACCGCCATCACTCATCCATCCAAAGCCGCCTGAATATTCCAGCTCTGGTTGCGAAACAGCTACGATCATTTTTCCATTTGCTGGTTGAACAAGTGTTACAGGAGTTGACACTGTTTCATAATTCCTGAAATCTCTGCTAAGACTTGCCACTAATAATACCACACATACCCATCCAATGGTCCACAGGGCGCCAAAGGTCCAGCCCAGGTAATTGCTTCTTGATTTTGCACGGATAATGCGACGAACAACCCAGGTAATAAAGCCAATAAGTGGTACTATTAAAAAGAAGATCAGCGTTCCCCAGGCATATAATTGCTGCCACTTACTGGTCCATAAAAAATTATTGACCGGCCACCAGGCTACCCCGCCAAACAATAAGGCGATCACTGAAACAAATAATGCGAAAGCAATGGTGCCGGCAATGAACAGGAAGAAGGCTTTAAACAATACTCCTATTGCGTGGCCAAATCCGCCACTCCTTCTCCGGAATGTTTCATTTACTTCTGATGCAAAGGCTTTTCCTCTCGTGTTGGAAAATTCTTTTGCCTTTGCAGAAAAATTTTGTGCTGATTCTTTCACTTCCTCTTTCCAGCCTTTCATTCTGTCCTTCATACTATCCATTCCTTCCTTTACATTTTGCCTGATGCGGTTCACATCCACTTTCTCTCCTCTCATTTCCATTTTTTGATAATCGCTGTTTGCCTCCGGCAATACCATCCACAGGATAACATATATAAGAAAGAAGGTACCGCTCAGCGAACCAAATCCAATATTCATGGCAACGTCAAAATCATAGTCCCAACGAAACCTGTTGAGTATGCCCACCAGGATGCTCAATGCCACAGGGGCTGCAAATATCAAACGGATAGTAGTAACGCTTTTTCCAAAATAAGCAGCCAGGCCACCGGCGACACCACCGATCACCTTATCATCCGGGTTGCGGTATAATCTTTTGCCGGTGTATCCTTCCAGGTCTTTAGGGGGAAGGATGGCCCATAATATGATATAGGCAAGGAAGCCCAGTCCAAATCCGCCAAACGTAATGATGGCAAAGAGGATCCGAACAATGGCAGGGTCCACATTCATATAAGCAGCAATACCACTGCACACACCGCCAATGAATTTATCGCTGGTATCACGGTACAACCTGCCCCTTGATCTTTTTTCTGAAAAAGTAAAGTTCGGTTGCGTGCTGCTTTGTTGTTGTTGTGTACTCTCTGTTGCATCAGCGGCAGCCTCCGCTTCAAAATCCTCCACACGGCCCATAGAAGTAATTACTTCCTCTACATCTGCATCTGTTACTGCTTCGGCGCCTTTGCGCACCTTTTCATGCAGCAATTCTGCAATGCGGCTTTCTATGTCGTTGATGATCTCATCACGGCCTTCTTCGTTGGCAAAATAGCGGCGCAAACTTTCTATATATGCCTGCAATGATTCATAAGCGGAATCTTCAATCGGTATCACCCGGCCGCTCAGGTTTATGCTAATGATCTTTTTCATAAAAAACTATTTGGTTGAAGTAGAATCCGTCTTCATCACGAAACCTTTAGTGACTTCGGCGGACAAGTTGGTTTATTGATTGTTCAAAGGTTCATCCTGTTTTTTACTGGTTAATGCATTTACACCATTCGACAGTTCGTTCCATGTTAGCTCCAGTTCTTTATAAAAGCTCTCGCCTTTCTCTGTCAGTGAAAAATATTTTCGTGGCGGACCCGAATTGCTTTCCACCCAACGATACGTAAGCATATTGGCATTTTTCAACCGGGTAAGCAACGGGTAAAGGGTACCTTCCAGGATCTGGAGATTGGCCGCCCGCATTTCCTCCACTATATCACTGGGGTAAGCCTCCCCCCTGCGGATAATAGAAAGAATGCAAAACTCCAAGATCCCCTTCCTCATCTGGCTCTGTGTATTCTCAATATTCATAACCTGCTTTTACGTTTGTAACACAAAGATAGGGTGATGTTTGGTACTATGCAACACAAAGTACCGTATTTTTTAGGGTATCGGCCCAAAAAGGGGATTGAAAATTCGCTGAAATGCAGTCCCAGAAAGGAAAGCAGCGAAAATTGGTGGGTGACAAAAAAATTCTGGCTTTTGGATAACTGGTAAAATAACATGACAAAACAGACCTTTTGCCTCCTTTTGGGTTACTTTGCTTCATGAGCCGCTTTCTCCTGATTTGTCTATTACTACCTGTCTTTTTCATCCTTTCCTGTAATAAATACAATAGCTATAAAAGCCAATACCAGTTTAAAAGTGCAGATGGCGCACCAGACTATAGCAGCCTCAACTATTGGGCGGCGCATCCCTGGAAATGGGACCCTTCTGACAGTGTGCCCAAGCCATTACAGCAGGAACCAAGAGATTCTTCGGTAGATGTTTTCTTTTTGCACCCCACTACTCTTACTTCTGTAAAAAGGCTTAAAGACAAAAATGCAAATATTGATGACCCCTTTATCAATGCCAAAACAGATTATTCCACCATCTTATACCAGGCCAGTGTATTCAATCAGCAGAGCCGGGTATTTTCTCCAAGATACCGGCAGGCCCATATCAAAACATTCTTTATGTCTGATAAAGAAAAAGCAGAAACCATTTTTGCATTAGCCTATGCTGATCTGAAAGCTGCATTTGAATATTATATGCAACACTGGAATAACGGGCGGCCCATCATCATCGCTTCGCACAGCCAGGGAAGCCTGCTGGCAGAACGCCTGTTAAAAGAGTATTTTGAAGGAAAGCCTTTGCAAAACAAACTGGTAGTGGCTTATGTAATTGGATGGCCGGTGCCCAAAGAATATTTTGTGTCTTTAAAAATGTGTGCTGATTCCAATCAAACCGGGTGTGTTTGCAGCTGGCGCACTTTCAGGAGAGATTATGTTCCCATCTGGTTGAGGAAGGAGAAAGGGAACTCTTTTGTCACCAATCCGCTGACATGGAACATGAACGAAGATTTTGTTTCCCGGAAAAATAATAAGGGGAGTATTTTAAAAAACTTCAATAAAATATATCCGCAATCCACCGATGCACAGATCGCTAATGGGTTATTATATACGCGGAAGCCAAAATTTCCCTGGAGCTTTTTCTACATCACCCGCAATTATCATATTGGCGATATTAATTTGTACTATATGAACCTGCGGGAGAATATCCGTCAGCGTATTGCTGCTTACCGGAAGCAACAATAATTCAGCGCTTGTTCAATTGCCGCACTTCCAGGCATTGATATTCTTTTAACGGGGCTGAAAGTACTGCCGGATACTTTCCTTTTTCTAATGTCGGAAGTGCACTGCCCAGCAGAAAAACATTTTTATTGTTGATCAAGGCCTCTTCGAAGTTGGTGATGCCAAATCTTTTCAATGTCTTAAAATAAGTAAAGGTGATCAGGCGGTCCTTATACAAGAGATTAGTGGCCGGGTATCGCCCTGGCACATTCCATATATAAAAATAATTCAGCGGAAAGGCATCATCTGTGGCCACAAATAATTTTCCTGTGTTTTGCCCCAGCTCCTTTGTTGCACAAAGAAATTTTTGGTACCGTACTTTATTCACCTTGTTTTCTTTTACTACCCGCAACCCCATCCAGCCAAAAAGAAGCAAAAGCAACACAGCAGCCGGTATTACTATTTTTATATTGGCCAACAGGTTGTCATCCTTTTTTAATTGCATTGCCAATGCTATCCACAAAAACAGCAGCAGGCCCAGGTGTATGGGCATAGTGATCTTAAGAACAGCAAACAGGTAGCTATGTATGGCTATAAAAACAAGGAAAGAAAGAAGCCAGTTTCGTACGGCCAAAAATTTTTGATACAGCAATAATAAAACAAGCGCCGTAGCAAACAATAGTATATAAACCCGCAGTTCTATAAAGAACCAGTAAAGTCCTGCCCGGTCTTCACTGTTGGCCAGGCTTCTGTTGCGTGTTATTTTTTTACTGATCGCATCTATTCTTTCTGTATTAAATTTTACCGAATCGTACAAAAAGGCGGAAAAAAACAGTTGTTGCTCTATACTATCAGCAAATGTTCCTTCGGGAATAGCGGTAACCAACTGCCGGTTATAAGAATAAAACAGCGATTGCCGGAACTGTTCCTGCTGCTTCCATCCGGGAATATGGCTGCTGTAATACTGCACCTGGATTTTATTCAGCCCCCAAAGCAATGCTACTACCATAACCATTGCTGCCCCTAACCGGAGTAGTTGTGGCCACTTTAACAAAGTGGCTGCTATGGATGCAAAAAGGAGAATTGCCAGCCAGGCAATTTGCAGTCGCAGCATTCCGGACAATACTAATAGCATCAGAGCAAAAATGGTATTGGCGCTTATAAATCTTTTTTGCTGAAACTGGTGAATGACCAAACACATAGCACCGGCACCGGCAACAAATGCAGCGCCGGTAAATGTAAGTGACAACAACTGTCTTGTTTCAGTAAATACAAACAGCACCAGGAATAGCAGGATCGCCTGCCAGCAAGTAGTACGCTTTAGCAGTACATATAAAAGACAACTGCATCCTGTAATATGAAAGAGAACTAATATTATCGTGTACCAATTAACTCCCGGAAATGTTACAAACAGCCACTTCACTATACCACCCAGCCAGGGGTGCCAGCCATAATTATAGTGCAGCAAGTTAGTAGGTGCCTCGCCATATCCGCCACTGAGGGTGTACATTAGGAAGGTATCATCTCCGGAATTGAGCAGTGGTGTTGCCAGTAGATTAAACAGCAGGAAAAAGAAAGCGACAATACAGATGGAGCTGGCCCATCCGTACTGCTGTATCAATCTCCCTGTTTTCTTTAGCATACTATATTATGGTTTGAACTGGTACAGGTTGTACCCGGCGGCAGTCTTCACAAAACTGAATTTATCAAGCGGTATCCGGAAAAACTGCTTTTGAACGCCTGTTGTTTTTGTCACCATCCATTTTATGCGTCCATCCGTTAACGCCCGGTCAAGATCTGAATAATCATACACCTTTCCTTCATATGCTGCAAGCCCGATAATATCCATTTGTGGCGCCACCGCATTACGAAACAGCAAATTACTCAGGTAGCCATCTGCTGTGTGATAATTCAGGAATACCACATACTTATCATTCTCCAGCAGTTTACTTTTGATTGTATCAGCCAATTCTTTTTCGTTTGCATGCGCTGTATAGGCTGCTTCTCTCAGCGAAGGTGAGGTTGTTTCCAAAACAGATTTCGAAATGCCAACCAGTTTCATTGTAAAAACAAGCCACAATAAGGCCACTGGAAATTTATCGTTGACCTGGCTTGCCGAATTGCAAATTGTCTTCCAGTAAAAGGCAGCCAGTATTATTAAAAGTGTCCACCATTCGGTAAGATAACCCGGATTAGACCCATTTTTAAAAGCAATACAATTCAATAAAATAAATAAAGACACCAGTGCTGTTCCTGAAAAATGAAGCAAGGGCCGTGTTTCTTTTTTAACCAGGAACCAGATACCAATAAATAAACACAGGAACAGCAACCCATAGCCCAGATAAAATGGCTGAAAAATAGTATGCCGGAACCAGCCAAGGCCAATACCGTTATTAATACCAAGGACTGCGTTTTTATAAAAGAGAGAATACCCCAGTGTTTGGCTTATAATAAA